>NZ_VIDW01000040.1:0-41334 GCF_006519665.1 Paenibacillus sp. tmac-D7
GGACATCGTCGTAGATGGATAAATGGCCGGAGTAGGCGGCGTAGGGGGAATGAAACATGATCTGCTGCGCGCTTTCATTCCAGCTTCCTTCAATCGGAATCGGCGTTCCGCGAAATCGGATGGTGCCTTGAATTTGTTGATCCGGCAAAACACGCATCACGAGTTTGCCCCACACAACCGGTCTTCCGGCGACAGATGCATGAACCCCCCATATGGAAAAGGGAGGTACACTCTTTGTACTTGTTTGAGCCGCAACGGACATGATTCATCACTCCTCAAAAGTTGGATCACGTCATTATATGCGTCCTCGGCAAAAATGCCAGTCACGGGGCATGGATTCTTTACAGATAACCGAACAGGATCAAGTAAAAGAAGATGGACAGTATCGTCATCGGGATGCTCCAAACCGGCTTTGTATGATGAAAGCGAAGCATCAGAAACTTGTGTACATCAAAGAAAAGCGACCACCAGCAATTCCAGCCGTGGGAGTAGGTAATATAACCGAGGCGATATCCAACCCATTCTACACCGATATAGATCAGCACCCATTTTGCAATGTGAACCGCAGCCTTCCATTCGACTTCTGGAAAACGAGTCAGGTAGAGAAAAGCAGTCAAAGGATAAATGCAAAAGGTGTGCAGCATCACAACGCCGGTATAATTGATCAGTTGATCCGGTTCCAGACGCCACACATAAAATTTTTCGTGCGAAAAAAATTCGTAAAGATTTGGAAGCTACCTTACGATTCCAGAGGCGTCGAACGTCAATTCCTTTCACACATCCTGCAAGGGGGAATTCCTGTGGATTGCTGCGCACCTTCCGATCATGCCGGAATCGTATGTTGACCGGATCAAAACTCAGGTACAGGCTGGCCGCTGCGCATGCGAAATCCACAATCCGCAGGGGACTTGCTGTTTGGGGAATGTGAGCGCTTTTGTACGCGGCTTCAAACGTTCCATGTCATGAAGACGCGATCATTGGCGAGTGACACAGGGCGCGCGAGCTGCGTCTTCATCGCCGGTCCGCATGCGAATCGAGCATCCCGGTATGCTCCAGCTTCAGCGAAACATGGATCGTCACGTCCATATCCGGCCATCGTTGGTTCCACTGCTCACGGGTGAATGGCCGTTCCTTCCATCCTACCGTGTGCATGCCCAGGCCGAACGGGTCGACACATAACGACTGCGTTCGATCGATGACTTTCTCCAGCTTCTCCTGAATTCTCCGTTCAAGCGAACGCTCGAACTCCTGCAATTCCCAGAGATTGCCCAGCTTTTGTCCAGCGGGGACTTCTTCCACTCGTCCTTTAAGTATCACGTCAATATGAACTTTCCGGAACGAATCGGTAAAACGAATTTGCCGCTCGGTTTTTATACTGCCGAGCACGACATCCGCCGCTGGCAGCGGCATCGTCTTTTGAACGCTTCTCTTTTCACGCAGCATTTGGAAAAAGACGTCATCGGGCAGCGAAACCGTCCCGACCATCTTATCCCCGCGGAACAGCGCCGTCCCGGAATAACGAAGTTCATTATTTGCGACGGCGTAATAGGGAAGAACCGGATCGGCATAAGGGTTGTACATTCTGGCCAGAAATTCATGCACGTTGCTTGTCGTCAATTGCCCTTGCTTTTCGTAGTGCGCAAACATTTTGTACAGATACAAGTCGATTTCCTCCTGCCTGCTCTGCAACTGCCTGTTCAAATATCCGATCATATCGCCACTCACAACAGAGAGAAACACGCGGCTGGAAATTTCGGGATCACGCAGTAACGTATCGAGCAGAGACATCAGCCCCCGGTTAGCCATGGCTTCGGAGAAGAAAATCATTCGGATCTGCCCCCCTTTCGTTTCCCGGTAATACTTCAAGTTTCGTAAGTATCTTCCTTCGATTAACGTATTGGAGGACGTTGTAATCACGCTCTTTTTCTCTTCCTTCAGGGGGGGAATGATGGTAGATAGCTTAACGGATCCGTCGTTCCCTTCATCCAGATAAAGCAATACAACCGGCGCTATTTCCTCAATGGTATTGGTTTTATCGACAAACGAGCAACCGCCAAGAACAAGCAACGCCAGTAATAGAAGAAGCGGTTTATGACGAGCCGCCGGCATGTCGATCCCTCCATGTCCTGCGAATCGTGATCCATCCCAAGAGGAAGAAGCCAAAAGGCAAAACGGTATATGTGCTGGCATCCAGCCATGAAAGCCAGGTGATCCATTCCTTGGCTTTCCATTCATTCGGCCATATCCAGCGACCGGCCATCCATGTCAGCAGAAGCATCATCAAAAACGCCAACCAAAGCGGCGCTCTTCCTGCTGAAAGACGACTGCGCGCAAGACATTGGATTGCTCCCGCCGCATACAATAGAAGGATGGCGACGACGTAAACGACGGAAATGGCGTAGGCTGGAATCAGGATCATTTCCAGCCGTTCGGCGAAAGGAAGCTGAATATACCGGATCAGATCGACGATCGGCAAGTCTTGCCGCTGCAAATAATCAGATCCGTAAAACGTCAGGCAAATGACAAAAAAGAATATGTACTCGAATGCGGTAAATGCATTGGCGGAAATCAGAGCCGTTTTCAATTTCTTCGCGTCTACCGCCTCTTTCGGCAATGCCAGCATATATTCGGGACCGGAGAACGCCGCCCATATCGTAAGAAAGGTTTGCCAAGCTCCCTTGGGCATGTGCTCCGGAAGAAGAGGGAGCAGATGGCGGTATTCGGCAGCCGGCGGAAACGCAAACGGCACGTACAGGAAGGTAACCCATATCGTGCCGACAAACGCAACGATCGCAAAACGAACGGTCTTCTCCATGCCCAATCGAGCCAGGTATACGCAAGCACACAATAGCAGGATGCCAAACAACGTAGCATGTAAGGCGGGAAACAAAATATGGTGCACAATATCGACATAACCCATCATCAGCACGATACCTTTCATCAAAACAGCGAACAGCCCCGCAAGCAAAAACAGGAAAGACACCGCCGTTCCCAACGTGCGGACGATGCCGAGATAACCGCCGGGCGTTTCTTTCCATGCAAAACAGCGGGCAATCATCAAAATGTTGAGGTGCGAGCATCCCGCCGCCAGCAGGATGAGGCCGATCATAACCGGCTCCGCAAGCACACTGGGCAAATATAAAAGATAATATAACGTTTGCATCCGGTTCGCCCAGAAGGCGAGGGACAAGAAACCGAAGGGCGCTGAAATCGAAAACAAACCGGCCGAACCTACACGAGAAGCCATCACGGTTTCCTCCCGGTAACGCGCATCCGCTGCAGCGGCTTCAAATAAGCCGGCCTTGTGCGCATCCTGGACAGCGGCGCACGAAACACCGTATCTTTCCAGTCGCTTGCAAAAAACGGGCTTAGCGGGGACAAATACGGCTGCCCGAGCGAAGTCAGCCCATGCAGGTGGATGCACAGCCAGAGCAAACCGAACCCGATGCCCCACATCCCAAGCCATGATGCCAGAATGAGCAGGGCAAATTGGAGCAGTTTGCTCGCGTTCGTCATCAAATAGTTGGGAACGAGAAACGAGGCGATGGCGGAGATGGCGATCACAATGACCATCACATTGCTTGCGATTCCTGCTTCCACGGCCGCTTGACCGATGACAATACCGCCCACGACGCCGAGCGTTTGGCCGGATTTGGTTGGCATGCGCAAACTGGCTTCCTTTAATATCTCCAGCGTCAGCAGCATGAGCAGCGCTTCCCAGAACGGAGGATACGGAATTTCACTGCGGGATTGCATCAGGACAAACAGCATCTCCAGCGGAACCATCTGATAATGGTGAACCGTCACCGCCACGTAAGCCGGGGTCAAAAACAGAGCAATTACGAACGCGACAAAACGAAGCCCCCGCAGGAAGCTGCCCACCATCCATCGGTGAATATAGTCCTCCGGGGACTGAAACAGATCAAAGAACGTAATGGGCGCTACAAGCGCAAACGGCGTGTTGTCCACCAGCCAGACCACTTTGCCGCTGGCCAGCGCCGCGGCCAGCACGTCCGGACGGTCCGTCTGTTGAAATTGCGGAAAAACGCTGTTGACGTGGTCCTCCATCAAAGCGGAGATATGGGAAGAATCGAGAAGCACATCGAAATCAATTTGTTTCGTCTTCATATCTGCGATCCGCACCAGTTCCGGATTGACAATACCTTCCATGTACAGCAGCACAACAGAAGTTTTGCTTAACGATCCGGCGGTCCATTTCTTTGACTTTAGGCTTGCTACGGGCAGCCGGCGACGGATTAAGGTCAAGTTTTTGTCAAGCCGCTCGTTCAGGCTGTCTTTGGGACCGTAAACAATCGATTCCTGCTCGGAAGACTCGATGGCGCGGCCGAGCTGATTCTGCTTTTTGATTGCGCAAACGTTCCCGGTTTCATCAAAAACAAGAATTCCTCCCTGCAGGATGAGCTCTTCGGCTTGCTGCAACGTCGTTACGTCCACCCGATCTTCGGAAATCACCTTTTGTCCTGCTTGTTTGTCCGGGGCGTGCAAAAGGGGAAGCACGATGTCGCTTTCGACCTGTTTTTGATCCACAAAGGAACGGATGTAAAACAGCTTGACTTTCCGCCCTCCCGCATCCAACTCATGCACCTGTGCATCGTGAATATCGTGAAACAATTGCTGAATGTGCTGCGGAGACAAGTTGCCTGCGGGAGGTTGAGTATCGGCTTCTTTTGGCGTATTGCTTTTGTCTTGCTTTTGAAACCAACCGATCCAACGCATCGGCTCCCCCCCTTTCGCGTTTAGTCCAGTATTATTTTTCCCGATATGAAAAAAAACATACCTCGCAGTTCCGGGCTGTTGGCAGTCCGGAGATTATCAGTCATTTCGTGAAAAACCACGGGCTTCCTGCGAGGCCACTGAAAAAAGTCCCCTCGCCTTCTTTCTGCGATGCAAAAAGTCCGTTTTTAGCCTGTGAGACGGCTTTAAACGGACTTTTCCTTATTTTCCTGCAACATCAAACTTAAAAATCGAGGCATCACAGAAAAAACGTATCTTTTTCAGCGGCCTCCTTCCTGCCGATGACTTGATTCGTGAACATTTCGCAAACACTGCTTCTCCCAGTTGTTGCAGAAGTCCTCATACACTTGCTCAACCTTGCTGTCGGATATCATGTGCCTGGCCAAAAAGTCGTACCAGAACTGATCGAAAGACAAGGGCATCCGGGTTCCATATTGGGAACGAAGGGTTACATAACGGTCCCAGATTTTGATTCGGAATGCTGCCAACTCATCACATCGCTCCATGTCGGTTCGCCTTTAAGCGGCGCTGGTGCCGCTGGGTATTTCTGACGTTTTCGCTCTTTCTTCGGCCAGCTTTTGAAATTGTTTCGCTCTTTCCAGATGAAAGGCACGCAATTGGTCGTGATATTGAGCCATTTTCATGTGCCAGTCGTGCATTTGCCTGACATAAGCGGCGTGGTCATGCGTAAACATGGGCATTGCCTGTTTAGTAAACTGCATTCAAAACCATTCCTCCTTGGGTAGGTGAATTTTGAACTTACAGCATCAGTCTATGGCAGACGCATAGAAGCGACAACGGCATCCGCCCGGTTTCCGGTCATTTTTATCGGGTTGGTTGTCTCAAATGCAATCGGAAACACAACCTTCCTTCCTTCGGCATAGGCTAAATGGTAACAAGAATGAGGAGGAGATTTCATCGTGTATGCTTATCCGAATGGACTGTACAGAGAAACGGCAAATCCCGCATTATCCACAGTAACCTTGGTTGACCCGTATTTTTATCACACCTTGCGCTCGCTTCAAGGAAAGCCGGTGGTTATTGAAACGTTTCGGGGCCCTGTTCGGGGTACGATAACCGACGTGAAACCAGATCATGTCCTGCTGCAAACAGACAATTCCTCATTTTTTCTGCGCACGCAGCAAATGATTTGGGTTATGCCCTCTTAGCACTCCGGCGCGGCATGAGACAAACGTCCCCTGTCATAAAGATACTAAGAACCATCAAATTGATAAGGGGATGATGACCGCCATGTTCAAGCGCATCAATCGATTGCCCATTGCATTGCCTGTTCCCAAACATCCGGACGCCAACGCCGCGGCGGCTGTGCAGGAACTATTAGGCGGCCGTTTCGGGGAGATGTCTACGTTGAATAATTATTTGGTCCAATCTTCGAATTTTCGCAGCAAAAAAAAGCTGAAGCCCTTTTATGAACTTGTGGCCAGCATTACGGCGGAGGAGGTTGGCCATGTGGAATTGGTGATGAATTCCATTAATTTATGCCTGTCCGGTTCCACATTTCCGGCAGATCCGGATGCGGCTCCTCTGCGCAACGGGCTTGACAAACGCAATACCTACCATTTTATTGCAACGGCTCAAACCTCGTTGCCCGGCGATTCGATGGGCAAAGCATGGAACGGTGATTATGTCTTTAACAGTGGCAATCTGGTACTTGATCTGCTGCATAACTTTTTTCTCGAATGCGGCGCCCGCACCCATAAGATGCGCGTGTACGAGATGACAGATCATCCTGTCGCCCGCGAAATGACGGGTTACTTGCTGGTCCGCGGGGGAGTTCATGTGCTTGCTTACGCGAAGGCGCTCGAAATCATGACCGGAGTCGACGTCAAAAAAATGCTCCCTATTCCCAATCTGGAGAATCGGGCATTTGATGCGACCCGCAAATACGAAGAACAGGGAATTCATCGAAAGTTATATACGTTTAGCGATTCAGACTATGAAGATATCGCTCAAATCTGGAAAGGATCCCACCCTTCCGACGGAGAGCGATTGGAAGTCGTCAGAGGAGTTCCCCAAGGAGGGGAAGTGCCCGATCTTGAAGAAGTGCCGGAACAATTTGCCCCTGGCATCTCGAATGAGGATTTTATGCAGATTGCCCAACGGCTGCAAAAGCTCGCCGGATTGTAAGGTGTTGCGTTCCTATACGGGTAAGGGTTGCTGCTTATATGGCATGTATACGAAACCTTTATTTATGTTTATTTCTATTAGCCGTGCGCGACTCCCAGCGTGCGGCTCGTCACATGGTGGTGGTCAAGCACAAGCCTTTATTTGAATGGTTTCAATTGCCTATCCCTTAGTTCTTGAATTTTATTTTCTAAATATTCGATGCGAGATTTTAGTTGTGCTTTCTCTATGACATGTTTTCTGCATATTTCCAGAAGTTTCTCGTTCTTTTCCTTCTCATTCTGAAGCGCCTGCTTAACTTTTTCATACCGATTCTCAAGCAATCTTTTGCCGCTTGGTCTGGTTGACGTTTCGATTGCAGTAGCTGCAATTTCTTCTGCCCCTTTTTCAATTTCCATCTGCAGCAAAATGGCTTGATCACAGCGTTCCTTAAGATCAGGACGATTATAGATCGTCTTTCGCTCAATGCCAGCTTTTTTAGCAATCGCTGATATGGACAGTTTTTTCTTTCCTTTTCGGAGGTTTGTTATTGCTTGTTCGATACGCTCCAGTGTAACGAGTTTATTTTCTTTAGAAGGGTCACTCATGCCATTCCCTCCCATTCGCTTGGTGTGATATTGTAATCTGAATGATTATCAATTCCGGAATAATTCACCTGGGTTTCCAACTCATCAATAATTCCTACGAGGTATTTTTCAATTGTCTTTAACTTGTTCTCATAAGGACCTCCAGCAGGTGCAGATGCCAATTCGCCACGAATTTTTTTCAACCGGCCTTTATGAACTTCAAGAAAGTCCGGAGTAGTCAAAAAATTGCGGCATCCTAAACATATCCCGTCGCCTTCACAAGGTTCATTTCGCATTGGATGGTGAAGACAAAGTCCATGTGACAAAATTTGAATCTTATGCGCTTTACGCAATTTATCAACTTGTTCGATGGTCTTTCCTTTGAATGGGTTAATTACTTTAAGTTTTTCTTTTATTTGAAGAGCCTGCTTACCAACAAGAACTGCGCCTTCATTGAATACTTTCGCGAACTTGTTCCTTACATCCTCTTGAAGCAGGTGGGTATAGTGCTGTGTACCTCTAATGGACTTGTGATTTAACAATTCCCGTATGGTTTCCAGAGAGGCCCCGCCTTTTAAAGCATACGTAGCGCAAGCGTGGCGGAATGTATGAGATGAAAAATCAGCAATATCTCCATTTTTATATCGGAGATTGTGTTTTTGAAGCCAGGGTCTTAAAAAATTCTTTGACCAATTTGCATGGGAAACTATACCCACGGGATATCCTTTGACATTACGTATTCGATTAAGAAATAAATACGGTAAGCCCGATTCTTTTCTTAACGGATCCGTGTATTTTTCAACTTTCGTAATGGCTTGTACGACAAGGGCATTCGCTGGTTTATACACCCTCGTAGGTTCGGCTTGCAGTTTACCGGTGTTGTATACTAATTTAGTTTCTCCGCCAATTGGCTCAATGGAGGCATTATACATAGTAATGATTTCGCTAATGCGAAGTCCAAGCTGCAATCCAACTACTACGCTAGCTGCAACAAGTATATTTTCGTCCATATCTAAATCACTTACTGCTTTACGCAATATCTGATCGATCAACTGTTCGTCCGAAATTTTATCAATGTTTACTTGCTCTGCTTGCTTGGCATCCTTCTTTAACGCTTTGTTATTAATAATGAGCTCATTGTACATGCCCTGAACAAATCGAACATCTTTTGGAACATCCCAGCCTTTAATATTTCCCTTTAATAAGATTTCTTTTAACGCCAATGCACTTTTCTTGATTGAAACAGAGCTTATTAACTGACCGCTTGTCTCGCTTTTCGCTTCAGGCAAATACGTAAAATACGTCTCCAATAAAATCTGATCAATTTCTGAAAACGACTCCACTTCCGGCGCATATTCTTTTATAAATTTAGAAAATCGAACAACACCGTCTAAATTTCGTTTGGCAGTTGAAAACTTGCCCGTGGTTAACTCATGATGCATAAACCATTTTATTACTTCTAGCATTTTGGGCTTATCAACAACAAATTCAAAATCAATCATAAGCCTCTTGCCAGACAAATGCTCTACATTAATAAATCCGTTAAAATCCCATACATTGTCTGAGAATTTACTATTACCGCAGCGGAAATCTAATTGGGGCATTAGGGGGTTGTAATCAAACAATTGAAGCTTTATGCTTTCAACCACTCTGCATCGCCTCCAAACGCCCTATAATCGTTTCTAAGGCGTATTCAACAGTCTCAAGATGATTCGTCGTCCCGATATACTCCTGAGCCATATATGCCTCTCTGTTGGCTCTGAGACGATCCAAATGGTCTTTATGAATTGGTAAGTGTTCGGGAGTCGTGATAAACTTAGGACAGATCACGCACATATTAAATTTAGAGCATATCTTGCCCTCATTATTTATCGGCTTCTGACAAGCCCCATCAGGCAATGAAGCAGACAATAGCGTTTCCGTGTCGAGATTCTTTCCTTGACCAAGTTCCTTCTCATTGATTTCCTTGACTATCATGCCAATAAATCCAAGCTTTTTATATTCGCTTTCAATTTTTGGATCTTTGACCTTTGCATATAAACTTGTAGAGTGTAATGATTCATGACCAAGATATTCTTGAATTTCAAACATACTCATACCCTTGTTTAGCATGTCCGTTCCAAGCGTATGCCTAAATGCGTGAAAGGTTAATGGGTATAATTCGCCATCGTTATCTCTGATATCATGCTTTTTGACAAACCGATAAAGTTTATCTCGAAATATTTTTTGGAGCAGTCTGGCATACCGTATATTCCGTTTTTGCCAGTAAAGACAAATGTAGTTTGTTGCAAGTTCTTTCCTGGCCACTTCTGAGTATTGTTCAAGTAGTTGAACTGCCCGTTTGACTCGATTTGATACGGGGATATATCTGTCAGCCTTATTTTTCGGAGAGAAAACATACAATACGGGTTTTCCTGTAAAATCTTCAGTTATACACCCCTCGGTTAGGTCCAAAACCTCTGAAAGCCTGATTCCCGAATCGATGCCGATCTCCACAATAGACTTCAAGAGGATGTTTTTCTCCTTTTTTAAAGCTATTTCAATCTGTTCCATTACATTATCGGGTATATACCTTGTCCTTAAAACATCATCTTGCTTAAGTGCTTGGTACTCATCTCCATCAAAAACCTGTCCCTCCGGAAAACCATCATACTCAAAAAACTGCCCATGTTCTATTACCCATTTTAGTGCAGACATAGCAACCGATCTTGTAGAGTTTGCTAATTGAATCTGTTGTAAATAATAAATATACATTTGAGTGATTTGGTGCGATAAATCGGCGTAATCCATAATTTTCAAGTTGTATTCTTTCAGGAATTCAAAGAACCGTTTCAATGAATAATTATATCGATACAGTGTTTCGACACTCGGCTTCCCTAGACTCATGCATTCAATTGTTATTTGCTTATGTATTTTCTTGAACCATTTATTTGGCAAATATGAAAATTCAAAAGATAATTTATCACCATAACTCGATTGATACGGAACCTCCCATCTATCAGTTTTTGTATCAACTGTTGAAATATACGCTCTACTCAATTCAACTCCGCGCTCCTTCTCTGACGCATGAAGCTTTCATATGCCGTTGTTTTCGCTTCAAGCGACAAATGTTGATACTTACTCGTAGACTTAACATCATTATGACCTAACCTATCTTGGACATAACGCATATCAAATCCCGATTCGGTGAGTTCGGTTCCATGGGTGTGCCTAAGCATGTGAGAAGTGCATTTAATACCCACTTGTTCAGATAGCTTATTGAAGAGCTTTGTTATCGTATCGCGGATCATATATTGGCCAGGGCTGGTTTCATGATTCACAAATATCGTAAGATGTTTTCCATCATCAGGGCGATGATACAAGATATAATCCTCTATGGCAAAGACAATATCTCTGCTGACGGGTATTTCCCTTTCTAGTGATTTGATGTTGTGGTCTTTATGGTATAGTGGATCATGCTCTTTTACCTTTATAACCCCAACTTTTGTTTGAATCTCATAATCACCTATACGAAGACCTAGTGCCTCACTAATCCGGCAACCCGTTTCATAAAGAAATCTGAACAATAACTGATTTCGGGCATTCAAGCTCTCATCTGACTGTAACATCTCAAGTCCTTGATAGAGCTTTTCAACCTGTTCCCGAGTCAAACGCTTACCCTTAACTGATTTTTTCTCTTTAACTCGGAAGAAATTAAAACCCATATCTTTACGACTAACTTTCTGAACTAGGAAATGTCTGTTTTTTGAATCATCTTTATAAGTTAATGGGTTCTCCGTCACAAAGCCCCCAATCACTTCATAATATCGATAAAATGAGGCTATTGTTGCCATATACTTATTCTTTGTCTTTGCAGATTTCTCTTTGTCCGTCTTTCCGACTTTCGTTTTCAAATACTCAAGCCAAGAAAACATATCCGCTTTCCTAACCTCGTAAAATTTAAGCCCCACTTCGTTTAACCAAGTGAAATATTCCTTTAAGTCTCTACTATAACCTTCGATTGTGTTCTCAGAGTGCCCCTTCTCTTCTAAATAGTGAAGAAACAATGTTATTTCCTCGACAATGTTGTAGTCCTCATCCACAACTACTACATTTCGTTTTCCGGCCTCATTGAGAGTTTTTTCAATTTTCAGATTGCCCATATTCATCACCACCGAGATCAATCCTATATGATGTTTAGCCAATGTTTTCCCACTTTTACCGATCTTGAGTGTGTATATCATCCATCATCTATTATTATAGAGTTAATTGTCAATTATCATAGTTGAGTTCCGGAGTAAACTCAAGAAACAAAAGGAACGATTCGCACATGCAATGCTCTTCCGCCGCGGGTTCAATGAACTCTTTTGTGCTACCATAGAAAAAGGTGTGTTGCCATAAGGCCAACACACCTTTTTCCTAGATATTATCCGTTGTGTACGGAAGCAACGCTACCGCCCTAGCACGTTTAATTGCAACTGTTAATGCACGTTGATATTTTGCGCTTGTTCCAGTCACACGGCGAGGAAGAATCTTCCCACGTTCGCTAATGAACTTTTTAAGAACTTCCGTATTTTTGTAATCAATATGAGTAATTTTATTGACTGTAAAGTAGCAAACTTTTCTACGTTTACCTTTGCCACCTCTACGTGGAGCAAACTTTCTTTCACCACGTTCTTCGTCATTTCTTTGTGCAAATGCCATTGTTATTTTCTCGTTCCCTTCATTATTGCACATTGGTTAACGTGCCAAGTTTTTTCTGACTATCCTCTAGTTCAAAGTTGGGTATGGATAAGTCTTACGACTTACCCACACCCGACTTCTCACTACGGGGCTACACCCACATCTTGAAATAAGGATGGTCATCATCACTAGACTACATTGACGGTCATAACGTATTACACACTTTACTCAACATCGCGCGATCTTAATAAACCGTGGATGCTGGTCGTAAATGAAGATTACCATTACACAGTTAAAATGCTTTAAAACCCCTTGATTTTACTGAGGTCTTAAAGCATTTTCTGATCTCAGATGTTACGCTCTCTAAAACGGCAAATCATCATCGGAGATGTCAATCGGTCGACCGTCATCCTGGAACGGATCTTGGTTGTCGCGTGCTCCGCCGAAATTGCCACGGTTCCCGCCGTTGCCACTACCGCCGCCGCCATAATTTCCTCCGCCGCCCGTTGCCGGTCCGCCTTCTTCACGGTTAGCGCTGTTCGCCGATTCCAGGAAACGCACATTGTCAGCAATGATTTCCGTCACGTATACGCGCCGTCCTTCATTGTTGTCGTAGTTACGCACTTGAATGCGGCCTTCCACAGCGGCCAAACGACCTTTGCGAAGATAATTCGCGCAAGTCTCCGCCAGTTGACGCCAAGTGACGACCGGGATAAAATCAGCTTCCCGCTGGCCCCCTTGGTTAGAGAAAGGTCGATCTACCGCAAGCGTAAACTGGGTTACAGCCACACCTGCCGGGGTATAGCGCAGTTCAGGGTCACGTGTCAGTCTTCCGATCAGAATTACACGATTCAACATCCGCATTCCCTCCCGGATTAGCCGTTACACGGCATAAATTAAGCTACGTCTTTAACGATCATGTAACGAATGATTTCGTCGGAAATCTTCATTACGCGGTCAAGCTCGCTCACAACGTCATTGTTTGCGTTGAAATGCACCAACACATAATGACCGTCACGGAACTTGTTGATCTCATACGCAAGACGGCGCTTACCCATCAGGTCATGCTTCGTAATTTCGCCACCGTTGTTGATGATGTTTTGGAACTTCTCCACCGTAGCCTGAACAGCTTCCTGCTCAAGATCAGGACGGATGATGTACATTACTTCATATTTGCGCATGTTGTCACCTCCTTTTGGACTATGGCCCCTGAATCGGCTTGTACCGTCAGAAGCAAGGAGCGAGGAATGAGAAAAGCTTAAGTCAAAACTCGCACCTAAATACTATAGCAAAAATGGTTCGGCAAAGCAAGCGGCATTCTTCGCCTAGAACCGACGTCTCTCTCCGACTTGGCAATAATTAAGCCTCATGGTTAGGGATTCGAACGGAAATTCTAATCTTACATCAACCAACAGGAGGTGACCACCTGTCATGGGTGAATGGAGTCAATTCCGTCCCGGCGATAAAGCCCCGAATGACGGCGAATATATGGAAGTCGGAGAAGATGCTTTTCACATGGGCATCAACGATCCGAAAATCATCAAGCTCAAGAAAGGCGAATCCTTTCCCGACACCAAAAATCATAACCGGAAATGGAAAAAAGTGTTCCGTGGTTAATTGCCAGGCCTCACCCCCGTTTGCGCTGCAGGCGGGGTTACCTTCAAGCTATTTCGGCAAAGGAGTTTTTCCTATGAAATATAAAATCACGGCGATCTGTACAATCATCGGGGCCGCCTTATGTTTAGTTCATTACATCGGTCATGAATACGACCCGGTTTACCTGCTGTTCTATGCCCTAAGCGTTCCGGCATGGTTCTATCCGATTTTTACATATACGGATGTGAATCCGCTGCTGCTCTACGTCTTAACTACCCTTTCCTGGGCCGCTATCGGGTATGTCATTGATCGTTTTTCCATCTACCGCCAAGTTCGGCACCGTTAATGAGCCATTGCGCTGCGTTACCGTTTCTCTGTCTAAAGCAAAAAAGGCTGTGCGTCGACGCCAGTCTTTTTCTTGCTGTTTGCTGTTTTCTCCGGCAGCATCCTTTTTGCTTGCGAGCATGTTCCCCACAAGTGATTAGAAATGGATCGAATTTTGCTGAATTTCAAAGAAATCGGGAGCATGATGATACTTTTTCCGCTTACATGGAGATTGGCTAAATCGAGAATTTCTTCTTCTTTATGTATAATTTCATCTTATACACATCGGCCCCGACTTTTCTGAGAGTGGAAAGTCATTATTCTACATGTATAAGGAGGAGTACTAATTTTGAAAGGACAACTGAATACTACCTGGTTTTCCAACACGCGGAGCGACATTTTATCCGGTATCACGGTCGCGTTGGCTTTAATTCCGGAGGCGATTGCGTTCTCCATTATCGCAGGTGTGGACCCGATGGTTGGACTCTACGCTTCGTTCTGTATCGCGGTCATTATTGCTTTCGTTGGCGGAAGACCCGGGATGATATCCGCGGCTACAGGCGCTATGGCCTTGCTGATGGTGAATCTCGTCAAGGATCATGGGATCGAATACTTGTTTGCGGCTACCGTGCTCGCCGGCATCTTGCAAATCCTTATGGGATTGTTTCGGTTAGGGCAGCTCGTCACGTTCGTTCCCCATTCGGTTATGACCGGATTCGTCAATGCGCTCGCCATCCTGATCTTTATGGCACAGCTGACCCATTTCGTCGGACAAAGCTGGATCATGTATGCCTTGGTGGCGCTTACGCTCGTCATCATTTACGTGCTGCCGCGATTCACCAAAGCAGTTCCGTCCGCCTTGGCTGCCATTATTGTCGTATCAGTCCTTACAATCGGACTCGGCCTGGATGTGAATACGGTTGGCGACATGGGGCGCATTTCAAGCTCTTTGCCGGTCTTCCACATTCCGCAAGTTATGTTTTCATTGGATACGCTCCGGATTATTTTACCGTACTCCATTTCGTTAGCTATCGTCGGTATTTTGGAATCGCTGCTTACCGCAACGATCATTGATGAGATGACCGATACAACCAGCGACAAGAATAGAGAAGTGAAAGGACAAGGCATCGCGAATATCGCCACCGGCTTTTTCGGCGGGATGGCCGGCTGTGCCATGATCGGTCAATCTGTAATAAACGTTAAATCCGGGGGCCGCACGAGATTGTCCACGTTAGTGGCCGGACTGTTTCTGCTCTTCCTCATTATCGTGCTGGGTGACGTCGTCAAGCAAATTCCGATGGCAGCGCTTGTCGGCGTTATGTTTATGGTATCGATCGGGACTTTTGACTGGGGCTACTTGCGCGAGATGAAGAAAATCCCGCGCACCGACACGTTCGTCATGATCGTCACGGTGGCGATTGTTGTTGCAACCCACGACTTATCCAAAGGCGTGTTTGCCGGCGTCGTGCTCAGTGCAGTCATATTTGCCTGGAAAATGGCCAAAATTCGCTCCGCCACTACTCTGCTGCCGGATGGCAGCATACTTTACAAGTTATCCGGCCAATTGTTCTTCGGGACGATGAATTCCTTCGTCGGTTTATTTCAATACCAGCAGGACCCGCATACGGTCCGGATCGATTTCTCCCAATCGCATGTATGGGATCACTCCGCCGTCACCGCCATCGGCAAAGTCGTTGCTAAATATGAACAACTGGATAAGAAAGTCGTCATTGTCGGATTAAATGAAGAAAGCCAGCGGCTCATTGACAAAGTCGGTCTAACCGCTTCATCCGGCGGACATTAAATCGAATAGGCGGAGTGTCAACCACCACCCCGCCCTCTCGCCTCATACTGGTCATACACGAAACCCGCACGCTCTGCCAACAAGAGTGTGCGGGTTTATGTTTGTGCTCGAGTTCATCCACAGTATCGCCTTGATGGAATATCTCTGTTGTATATCCACATGTGAATAACTTAACTTCTTAGACGAGCCCCTTTCCTATTCGATATTTATCCACATGTGGATATCTTTTTGATTTGGTTACAGCACAGCCCCCTTCCCTCGGACGACACAGCTTATATTCCGCTTCCATGAAGTTCGACTCTTCCTTATTCCTCATTGGCTGCAGCATGATCTGTCTGCTCTTAGCTGCCATCACCTTTGTGCTTCTCGGGGTATTGTACCGCTTTATTTCGTCATCGTTCAACCTGGAGTTTCCCTATCCGCCTTCAGACGCATCAGAGACGCGTTAGCGGCCCGCTTACGGGTTTATTCGCCCTTCTCAAGCAAATTATCAAACCGTACAAATATATTCCTTAGAACGCGCTTTATAGGCGTTTACAACCGTCCTCGATTGCCCCGCTCATGTCGTAAAAGGCCATCATCAACATACGAAAAAGCCCTTCTACGTTAATCCGTAGAAGGGCTGTAATTGTTAATGTAAGTGGCGGAAAGAGTGGGATTCGAACCCACGCACGGCGCGAGCCGCCTAGCTGATTTCGAGTCAGCCCCCTTGGGCCTCTTGGGTACCTTTCCGCATTTCCAAAAGGGACAAGTAATATAATAGCACAGCACTTAAGAAAAATGCAAGCCATTTTAATAACTTTTTTAATCCAATGTTTCTTTAGCTGCATCCCCGTGATCTTCAACGGCCGTTGAACGAAGCACCTTCTTCAGCTTGCTTTCAAATTTCGCGCGAGGTACAAGCACGCTATGTTTGCAGCCCACGCATTTGATTCGAATATCCATCCCCATCCGGATAATCTCCATCTCGTTGGTGCCGCACGGATGCGGCTTCTTCATTTGTACGACATCGCCCAGCTGATATTGTTTTCTCTCCATTTAGGTTCCGGCCGCCTCCTTTCGTTGATACGTTACGACCTTGGGATAAGGGATCTCAATTCCAGCGGCTTGAAATGCTTTCCTGATCGCCGCATTCAGCTCTCGGGATACGGCCACCTGCATGTTGGGCTTACATTCCCCCGTTACCCGCAAGGTCACCTCGGAAGCACCGAGCATATGTACCCCTAGTACCTCCGGCTCTTTCACCATATTTACGTTCGTTTCGTATACTTTATTTACCACTTCTTCCAATATACGCATCGCTTGATCGATGTCGGCTTCATAAGCGACAGATACATCAACAACGGCCAATGAGTTATACAGAGAGAAGTTCGTTACTTGATTGATCGTTCCGTTCGGTATAATATGTACCTCGCCTGTCCAACTCTTTAGACGCGTTACACGCAGTCCGATTTCCTCGACCGTACCTTTAAAAGCCCCGACTTGGATTACGTCCCCTACTGCAAACTGATCCTCGAAAATAATGAAAAAACCGGTAATCACATCTTTCACTAAACTCTGCGCACCGAAACCGATTGCAAGCCCGACAACGCCGGCGCCTGCCAGGACCGGGCCAAGATTGACGTTAAATTGGCTTAATATCATCAAGATCATGATGAAATTGACGACATACGTAACAATATTGCCGACCAGCTTGCCGATCGTCTTCGTACGCCGCGAGTCGAATTTCAACGGACTTTTTTCCCTGGCTGTCAATAAATGCTGAAGTCCTGAATTAGCCAATTTCACAACTAAACGTGCACCTATATAAATAAGAATGATTTTGAGAATGACCATGAATAAACCGATCCAAACTTCGGGATTGGATACATACTCCAGCAATTGGGTTTGCACTTGCATCCAGGTCTGCTTCCAATCCTTCAGAGCAGCTGCATCTGCTTGCAGCGATTGATGGATTTGAAACATAAGTAGCTCCCTCCTTGCTTAACTTATCGTAACATACATTCCATTCTTTTTGAAATAAATGCCTCGGATCTCAACCGACTCCGTTCGGATAATCTCCTGCACTTCGGCCAGCGCTTCAGCGGGAAATTCTAATGATAGCGCGCAGCCCGCCGTGATTTCTTTGGGAGTCGGACACATATCGTTCTCGATATTTGCGTATTCGAGCAGCATCTCCGCTCGCAATGCTTGCTGAGTCGAATCGAACGCCATCAGCATCATAGCAGCCGGCCTCCTTCTTGTTTAACCTTTTACTAGACTCGGTTGCTTCCCCCGTTACGGCCGATTCTTTTCCCAATACTACGTATAAAACGTTCCTACGATCCGTATACTAGTAACACTCTACTGATTCCAGATGTTGCTAGCCTTTCCAATCTTACTCCCCTAAGGAGGAACCTGTGATGAAACTGCCTTTTTCCAAAGAGCCATCCCCAGACAAATCGAAAGAGCAAGTCCCAACTGCTGCCATAAAAGTCATGCATTCCGAATCCAACTGCATAGAGCTCTTATCTGAAGCCTTATTTAAATTCATACAATCGGTTCCCGCCCACCAACCGATCGTCATTGTTTGTGTGGGTACGGATCGTTCGACTGGAGATTCACTGGGCCCTCTCGTCGGCACTCATTTAAAGAAGCTTCAATCGGAAGGTATTCATCTTTACGGTACCCTGGATCATCCCGTTCATGCCATGAATCTCAGCGAAACATTAACGACGATCTACCAGCATTTTAATAATCCGTTTATTATTGCAATCGATGCTTGTCTGGGACAATTGACAAGTGTCGGCTGTATTCAGCTCGGCGATGGTCCTGTCAAACCGGGCGCGGGCGTTAATAAAGAGCTGCCTCCGGTAGGCAATATGCATGTAACAGGCATCGTGAACGTAGGCGGCTTCATGGAATACTTCGTCTTGCAGAACACGCGCTTGAGCCTCGTCATGGCGATGTCAGAAACGATTTCCAAAGCGATACACGCGGCACTTCTTATGAGACAGCGCTGGGTCCCTATTCCTTTAGTAAAGATCGATTGATCGCTTCTTTTTCTTCGGGTGATAGCGTATATTTCGATTGTCCATGCTCAATCGGTTTCGCATAAACATACGTTTGCTCCCGGTTATGTATTCCGCTTAATACGACTCCGTTCTTTTGTTCATCAACAAATGCAACTGAGAAGCTAAGATCGCTGCCGCTCTCTGCAAAAGCATTGTATCGATAAATACCGACATGCGATTTCATACGGTTAAGATGCTCGCGAATTCGCTGAACCGTTTGATCGGCAGCCTCACTGCTTCGTTTCAAATCACTGTATTTCTGCTGCAGATCAATAATAATCTCTTCCATGTTCATACTGCCGGTACCATTAAGCATGGCCATATATTTTGTTCTCAGTTTATTCAGTTTGACCCATAGCGTGATGACGATGATCATAAATACAACCATGATTGCTGCAGCTGCTACGAATACAACCTCTACCGGAATAATCATCTTCGTTCCCCCATATGTATGTTTACGACTGCATATGCGCAGCTATTTCTTTCACGGCATCGATCAATTGGTCGATCTCACCCTCTGTCGTAAAACAACCGACGCTTGCTCTCACAGCCCCTCGCTCCAATGTACCGGCTATTTGATGAGCCAGCGGAGTGCAGTGATAACCGGATCGAACCGCGATTCCGAAGGATTGATCGAGTATGAAAGCAATTTCCGATGAATCGGATTGCGCGACGGTGAACGATACAATTCCTGTCTTATTTTGTCCCAGTTCCGGACCTAAAATTTGAACCCCATCAATTCCCATGAGCCCACTCATTAAACGCTGTGTCAATTGCCACTCGTGCTGATGAATCTTCTCCACCGTTTCCTTCTGAATCCACTTGATACCTTCGACCAATCCGGCGATTCCCACTGTATTCTGCGTGCCAGCTTCATAACGATCGGGACGGACGGTAGGCTGCTCGATTGCTTCTGACTGACTCCCTGTACCCCCATGAAGGAGCGGATCCAAATCAATGTCCGGATGAATATATAAGCCGCCAGTTCCTTGTGGTCCCAGCAGTCCCTTATGGCCGGGAAATGCCAGCATATCAATTCCCATCCGATTTACGTCAATATCGATAGTACCCGCAGTTTGTGCGGCATCTACCAGCAATTTCACTTGATGCTTACGGCAAATTTCAGCCATATCGGCAATTGGCAGGATGCTGCCAAGCAAATTCGAACTATGACTGCATACTACGAGCTTCGTTCTCGACGTTATTAGCGATACAAGATCGTCCGGGTTTAAGTTTCCTTGAGCATCCGTTTTCACATAGCTAACTTGTACACCTTTAGCTGCTTTCAAATATTCCAACGGACGACGAACAGAATTATGCTCGACCGCCGTGCAAATCACATGATCGCCCTCACGAACAAACCCTTTTATCGCCATATTTAAAGCCATTGTCGTGTTCAATGCATAAGCGATATCGTTGGGATTTTTAATGTGGAACAGACGGGCCAACTGTTTTCTTCCTTCAAACAAAGTACGACTCGCCTTAACCGCTTTCTCGTGACTTCCTCTTCCCGGATTGGCCCCATACTCTTCCATGCACTCGACCATTGCCCGTACTACTTCCGGCGGTTTCGGCCATGACGATGCTGCATGATCCAAATAAATCGTCGACAAGTCCTCTCCTCCTCGATCTCCTGGTTTACCCTAATAACACAAATATAGCATACCTAGATGACCCTGACTTTATCAGGTTTGACCTGGTATGCTATATCATCGATTTGCTAAGACGTTTTCCCTTGTAACAGTTCGAGCAAACGATTCAGATCATCATTCGAGTAATATAACAATTCAATTTTACCTTTGTTATTGCTATGCCTGATTTTAACAGTGGTTCGATACATTTCTCTCAAATTTTCTTCAACTTGATCGATATAAGGATCTTTGCGTTTCGGTTTTTGTTTAGCCTTTTTCGTATCCGCTTTTTCTTCCAGTTTCTTCACTTCTTCTTCAAGCTCCCGAACGCTCCACTGTTCCTTGATCGCGGTATCGGCAAGCGCCTTAATTAGTTTCTTATCCTTTAAGGCCACAATAGCTTTCGCATGTCCCATGGATAATGTTCCACGTGAAACATATTGTTTAACCTCTTCGGGTAGCTGCAACAAACGCAAAAAATTCGCAATATGAGACCGGCTCTTACCGACTTTTACTGAAAGCAGTTCTTGTGTTAAAGAAAATTGATCAATAAGAGCTTGATAAGCAATTGCAATTTCCATTGCGTTTAAATCTTCTCGCTGAACGTTCTCAATTAACGCAATTTCCATAACCTGCTGATCCGTGAATTTTTTAATTACAGCAGGAATCGTAGGCAAGCCTGAAACCTGAGAAGCACGATAACGCCGCTCCCCTGCTATAATCTCATAACCTTTCAAGACGCTTCGAACAATGATAGGTTGAATAACACCATGCTCTTTGATCGATGAAGCTAATTCCTGTATCGTTTCATCGTTAAAATTCCGTCTTGGCTGATATGGATTCGGTCTCAGCTGTGAAAGTGGAATTTCTACTACTTTATCGTCATCATTGATGCTTAGTGCCGGCAAAAGCGCATCCAGCCCTTTCCCTAATCCAGCTTTCTTATTCAAATTGCAATCACTTCCTTCGCCAGCTCCATGTACACTTCGGCGCCCTTCGATCGCGGATCGTAAGTAATGATCGACTGCCCGTGGCTCGGAGCTTCGCTTAATCTTACATTTCTAGGAATGATCGTTTGATAAACTTTTTGTTGGAAATATTTTTTCACTTCTTCAATCACTTGCATACCTAAATTAGTTCGGGCATCAAACATCGTCAGCAATACGCCTTCAATTTGCAAGGTCGTGTTCAAATGTTTCTGCACCAACCGTACCGTATTCAACAACTGGCTTAAACCTTCTAGCGCATAGTATTCACATTGAATAGGAATGATGACCGAATCGGCAGCCGTAAGGGAGTTCACCGTTAATATTCCGAGGGATGGAGGACAATCAATAAGAATATAATCGAATTGCTGTTTAACCAATTGCAACGATCTCTTCAAACGTACTTCCCTGGAAATGGTAGGTACCAGTTCGATTTCTGCTCCCGCTAATTGAATCGTCGCGGGAATGATCTTCAAATTTTCTATCGCCGTGTCAACCATTGCATCTTTCGGATGTACATCATTAATAAGCACATCGTAGATGCAATATTGAACATCCGCTTTGTTGACACCGATCCCACTAGTCGTGTTGCCTTGCGGATCAATATCCACAAGTAATACTTTTTTACCGAGAGACGCAAGTGATGCACCCAAATTAACGGACGTCGTCGTTTTGCCAACCCCACCCTTTTGGTTCGTGATGGCGATAATTTTAGACAAACCAATTCACCTCAAATAAATACTAGGATAGCCAAACATGTCACAACCGATTACGGTGAAAAAAAGATCATTGAAGAGTTGTGGGTACACTCCCCAATGATTCTACTTCGAACTATTCTATTTTATCGTTTCGGTATACGAATTACAATCTCATAGTGATCGTCGCGGTCATTCTCTTCCGTATTAATCGGCAATCCCGAAGACGTGACCATTTCGACCGATTGTCGGATTGTATTAAGCGCCAGACGAACGTCCTTCGAATACGAAATGCGCTTCGCTTTATTTTTGATTTTATCCGCCTCTTTTAAGAAGGCAATTCTTGTTTCCGTTTGCTTAACATTCAATTCCTTGGCGATTATTTCTTCTAACACTTTGACTTGAAGCTCATCGCTATCGAGAGACAATAAAGCTCTTGCATGACGCTCCGTAATTTTACGCTCCATTAGCGCGACTTTCACTGGTTCGCATAAATGCAACAGCCTGATTTTGTTCGCAATCGTCGACTGACTTTTGCCAAGCCGCTGCGCTAAGCTCTCTTGTGTCAAGCTATGTAAGTCAATCAATTGTTGATAAGCGATAGCTTCCTCGATAGCGGTTAAGCCTTCCCGCTGCAGATTCTCGATCAAGGCGATAGATGCTGCTTGCGAATCGTTGAATTCGCGAATAATCGCCGGTATCGTTTCTAGACCGAGTTTCTTTACCGCACGCCAACGACGTTCCCCCGCGATCAATTCATACCGGTTGTTGCGGATCCTTAACACAATCGGCTGAATGACGCCATGAGTTCTGATCGTTTGACATAGCTCTTCTATACGCTCATCGTCAAAAACAGTCCGAGGTTGATATGGACTAGGATCGATGTCTTGGACAGGAACATTTTTCACTTCATCTGACGAAGCTTTTTCGCTAAAACCAAACAATTTCGAGATATGTTCCTTCATACCGATAACCACCCGATCTTTTTAACAAAAAATGAAAGGTCTCTGTCTAATAAATATTCTCCAGCCACTAGTCAAATTCCTGCTAATAAAAGAAAGAACTTTCTTGTATGATTCTACAAAAAAAATGAGAAGGCAATGGGTCGAAGCCATCCCTTATCATTGTTTCATCGTACAAAATGTTCCACGTGGAACACCTCATATAAGAGGAGACTTCAATGGCATTCCTGCTTTTCTCGGATAATTGCGTGGAGTAGGTCCCGTTTTCTCGATTAGTACCATGTGTCGGGACGACTCTTCCACCGGAAGCTCGAAATGATGCGTCTGAACCACCTGTCCGTGGAGTTCCCGAAGACTGCGTTTGGCTTCCTGCAATTCAGCCTGCACATCCTGCCCTTTCATAGCCGCGAACATACCGTTGGTCCGGGCAAAGGGCAAACAAAACTCATTTAATACAGCCAATTTGGCAACCGCTCTTGCTGTGACCAAATCGTAACGATCGCGATGCTCGGGAAGTCTGGAAATATCCTCGGCACGCCCATGAACGCAATGAACATCGGTCAATCCTAGTGAACCTGTAAGATGCTTCAGAAACTGAATGCGTTTATTCAATGAATCGACAATCGTCACCTTCAAATGAGGGAAAGCAATTTTTAAAGGAACGCTGGGGAAACCGGCCCCTGAGCCGATATCCGCCAGCGTAGCAATGTCGTTCATCGAAACAAAAAATGATAAAGAGAGAGAATCATAAAAATGTTTGATATAAACTTGTTCTCTCTCCGTAATGCCGGTCAAATTCATTCGCTCGTTCCAATCGATCAATTCCCGATAATACACCTCAAATTGATGCAGTTGATCATCGGACAGCGTAATGCCTTTAGCCATTAACAAATCAACAAAATGCAATTGAACTTGATCTTGTACGGTCATCGTTACCCTCTAGATGCAATGACTTTATTATAATGTTCCAAATGCACCAGCAAAATGGAAATATCGGCCGGTGTCACCCCGGATATACGGGATGCTTGACCGATTGATATCGGACGGATTTTAGCAAGCTTTTGCTTCGCTTCCGTTGCAATTCCATGAATATCTTCGTAGATGATATCGTCAGGAATACGCTTCTTCTCCATTTTACGAAGCCGTTCGACTTGTGCAAGCTGCTTCTCAATATAGCCGCTGTATTTGACCTGAATCTCTACCTGCTCCTTCATATCTTCCGTGAGCTCGACCGGAGACGGTGAAATCGAATGAATATGATCGTAAGTAATCTCAGGACGGCGAAGCAACGACAGCAAGTCGACCGAATTGTTTAATTCCGCGCTTCCCAGAGATTGCAACAATTGTTGAACCTCAGGGGTCGGCTTCGTTTTCGTCATTTTCAAACGTTCGATTTCTTCATTGACCCGCGCTACTTTGTCCAAATAACGTTGGTAGCGACCTTCCGGAATCAGCCCGATATCGTAACCGATTTGGGTTAACCGCAGGTCCGCATTATCATGGCGAAGCAGCAAGCGGTACTCCGCACGCGACGTTAACAGCCGATACGGCTCGCTCGTCCCCTTCGTCACGAGATCATCGATCAGAACGCCAATATAAGCTTCCGAGCGGTCCAAGATGACGGGTTCTTTGCCAAGCACCTTGCGCGCAGCATTAATTCCCGCCATAATCCCTTGTCCAGCCGCTTCTTCATAACCCGATGTTCCGTTAATTTGACCCGCTGTAAAGAGGTTTTCCACCACCTTGGTTTCCAAGGAAGGCATCAACTGCGTCGGTATTACGGCGTCATACTCGATCGCATAGCCGGTACGCATCATCTCCACCTTCTCAAGTCCCGGAATCGAGCGCAAAATGCTGAGCTGCACGTCCTCCGGCATACTTGTGGAGAGGCCTTGCACATAATATTCCTTCGTATTGCGCCCTTCCGGCTCCAAGAAAATCTGATGCTTCGGCTTATCGCTGAACCGAACGATTTTATCTTCGATCGACGGGCAATAACGCGGGCCCGTTCCCTCGATTGCCCCCGAGAACATAGGAGCCCGGTGCAAATTATCATTTATAATTTGATGCGTTTGTTCCGACGTGTAAGTAAGCCAGCATGGCAGCTGGTTCGGAACTTCCTCCGTCGTATCGTAGGAGAAAAACTTCGGTTTCTCATCCCCGGGTTGAATCGTCGTCTTCGAGAAGTCGATCGTATCTTCATGCACCCGCGGCGGTGTTCCGGTTTTGAAACGAACAAGCTCCAGGCCGTGCTTTCGCAAATCCTCCGACAGCTTCACAGCCGGCTGCTGATTGTTCGGACCGGATTCGTACATCAGTTCGCCCATAATGATCTTGCCGCGCAAATAAGTACCGGTCGTCAGCACAACCGCTTTGCCGTAATACGCCGCTCCCGTTTTCGTAACAACGCCTTTACATACGCCATCCTCAACAATCAGTGTTTCGACCATGCCTTGACGAAGCGTCAAATGATCGGTTTTCTCGATCGTTTCCTTCATCGTATGCTGGTACAGAAACTTATCGGCCTGTGCGCGCAGCGCGTGAACCGCAGGTCCCTTGCCTGTATTCAACATCCGCAGTTGAATATACGTCTTGTCGATGTTGCGCCCCATCTCTCCGCCCAGCGCATCGATTTCACGTACGACATGTCCTTTCGCCGGTCCTCCGATCGACGGATTGCACGGCATAAACGCAACCATATCCAAATTAATCGTCAAAAGCAAAGTTTCGCAGCCCATTCGTGCGGCGGCTAGCGCCGCTTCGCATCCGGCATGACCGGCACCGATAACAATAACATCATACTGACCTGCTGTGTAACTCATGCTGACTACCCCCTAACATTACTTATATTATTTCCCTAAGCAAAACTGTGAAAAAATTTGGTCGATCAGTGATTCGCTAACCGAATCCCCGATAATTTCACCTAGATGTTCCCATGCATTGCGGATGTCGATTTGGATCATATCGATCGGCACGAACGACTCGGCCGCTCCATAGGCTTCGGTTAAAGCCGCCTTGGCCAGCTTTAATAAATGAATATGCCGTGCGTTGCTGACGTACGTCAAATCGCTCGATTCGATCTGCCCGCTGAAAAACAAACCTCCGATCGCCTTCTCCAAATCGCTCACACCCTGATGCTCTAGCAGCGACATCCTGACTACACGCTCTTCCCCGAAAGCGTCGATGAGCACCTGCTCATCCAGACGCTGATCCAGGTCCAATTTATTAATAATGGCGATCACCTGCCGACCGGACAATTCCTCGATCATCGCCCGCTCTTCCGGCACCAGCTCTTCCGCACCGTTAAACACCAACAGGATCAAATCCGCATCGCCCAGCGCCTGGCGTGATTTCTCTACCCCGATCTTCTCGACAATATCGCTTGTCTCCCGGATGCCTGCGGTGTCAAGCAGCTTCAACGGAATGCCGTTCACGTGCACATATTCTTCCACCACATCGCGCGTCGTACCGGCGATATCGGTTACGATGGCGCGTTCTTCTTGTGCCAGCGTATTTAAAAGCGATGACTTCCCGACATTAGGACGCCCAATAATGGCGGTCGTCAGCCCTTCGCGCAATATTTTTCCCTGCTGCGCCGAAGCGAGAAGCCGCTCAATATCGTCTAACGCTTCCGTACATTTCGTTTTGATGAAAGCGTTGGTCAGCTCTTCCACATCGTGTTCAGGATAATCGATATTCACTTCGATATGCGCCATCAACTCGACGAGACGGTGGCGGAGCTCCTTGATCCGTTTGGACAAGCTCCCCTCCGACTGCTTCAATGCGATCTTGAACGCCCGATCCGACTTCGCTCTAATGAGATCGATAACCGCTTCCGCCTGAGACAAGTCGATGCGCCCGTTCAGGAACGCCCGTTTCGTAAACTCGCCCGGCTCGGCCAATCTAGCGCCGTTCTCCAGCAGCAAATCGAGCACCTTGCGCACCGAGACGAAGCCGCCGTGGCAGCTGATCTCCACAACATCTTCCTTGGTAAAGGAACGCGGTGCCCGCATCACGGTAACGAGCACTTCTTCTATACGGGCCCCGCTCTCCGGTTCCCGAATGTGCCCGTAATGCACCGTATGCGTCGCAACGTCCGCCAGCTTTGACTTTCCGCTATAAACACGGTCGCTGATAGCAACGGCTTCGTCTCCGCTCACCCGGATAACCGCAATGCCTCCCTCACCCGAGGGCGTAGCGATCGCCGCTATGGTGTCCTGCATCATGTAAACCACACCTCATTCTTCAAACTTGCATATAACCTGATGCCAAGTATAAGTATGAACATTCATACTTCTTATCAGCTAAAGAAAAAGCAATGAGGTCATTCGAACATGACGTCATTGCAGCATAATTCAACGTAATACGATAACGACGCGACGATTCGGTTCGTCGCCGCGGCTAAATGTCCGCACTTTCGGATGTTGTTGCAGTTGGGCGTGGATGACCTTGCGCTCCTGAGGAGGCATCGGCTCCAACACCACTTCCTTCTTCGTTCGAATGACCCGTTCGGCCAAACGATTAGCCAGCTCCCGCAGCGTCTTCTTCCTGCGTTCGCGGAACTGTTCGGCGTCCAGAACGACGCGCAGATGATGATCGGAATAACGATTGGCGACGATATTTACCAAATACTGAAGCGCATCCAGCGTTTGTCCCCGTCGACCGATCAGCATGCCAAGCTCTGCGCCGTGCATATGCAGCTCGAACCCATCCTTATCCTCTTTTTGCTCGATGCGTACATCAAGCTGCATCGTGCGAAGCACATCCTGCAAGAACAAGACAGCCTCTTCCATGGCATCGGGCAGCAGCTCCAGCTCTACCTTGGCATCACGCGCGCCAATCAGTCCGAACAACCCTTTGGCGGGCTGCTCCAGAACGTGAACCTTAACCCGATTTTCGGTTGTGCGGAGCTGCTCCAATCCGCTTGTAACAGCGATATCGATCGTTTTACCCGTTACCACGATTTTTTTCATCTCATCCGGCCACCCTTATTTTTTAGATCCGCCTGAACTCGGTTTCAACTCTGCAGAGTTTGCGCCTTTGCTGGGTTTTCCATAAATAAAATAAGTTTGTACAACGGTGAACAGGTTGCTGTATACCCAATACAGCGGAAGCGCCGATGCGAAATTCATCGCCATGACGAAGATCAACACCGGGAAGATAAACATCAAGCTCTGCATCTGCGGAGTCATTTGGGAGGACATCATCTTTTGCTGCAGGTAAGTCGTCAACGCAGCAAGAATCGGCAAAATGTAATATGGGTCCTTCTGTCCAAGCTGCATCCACAGGAACGAATGCGAGCCGATTTCAGGATTCCGCATAATCGCGTTGTACAGAGCGATCAGAATCGGCATTTGCACCAGAATCGGGAAGCAGCCCGCAAGCGGGTTGACGCCTTCCTTCTGGAACAGCTTCATCGTCTCTTCCTGAACTTTCTTCGGGTCGTCCTTATATTTAGCCTGAAGCTTCTTCAGCTCCGGTTGAACTTCCTGCATCCGTTTGGAGCTCTTATACTGCTTGAGCGTCAACGGCAATATGATCAATCGAATAATGATCGTCACGACGAGAATCGATAGACCGTATGATCCTCCCATCAGATCAGCGAACCAATCGAGCGTATCCGACAGCGGACCTACGAAATACTTGTCCCAAAATTTAGTGCGATCGAGCTGTGCATTCGCCGGGCTACACCCCGCCAGCAGCAGCAATGCCGTTAGAGGCATATATTTCAAAAGTCGACGCGTCAAAAGAACATCCTCCCAGCTTCATCTTTTCCAATAATAAACTATATCATATCTTCGGACACAAAGAAACTAATCCGCTTGTTTCGGTTCCCCATTGCGGCGAAGCAGAGAGGCTCTCTTCAGCACGTGAAATACACTCTTTTCGATCTCGCGATACGACATCTCCACAACCGGCTTGCGCGCGATCAGGATCAGATCGTACCCTCCGGGAATTTTGGGCGCGTTCAGGCGGATAATTTCCTTCAATACGCGCCGGATCCGATTCCGGACGACCGCATTGCCCAGCTTCTTGCTCACGGATACGCCGAGACGGAACGACGATTGCTGAGGCTGCGCTTTATAATATAGAACGAATTGATGATTCGCCGACGATTTCCCGTGTTTGTACACTTTATCGAAATATTCTCTTTTGGTCAGACGATTTTTCTTTTCCATCGAACATCTCTCCATTTAACGGTTACGGCCGCCTAAGCTTGTCATCATCGTTCCCTAGCCGGGTCTTCTCCATCATAAACAACAAAAAAGACCACCGGACAGTGGTCTTTCGTCTTATGCGCTTAACACTTTTCTTCCTTTTTGGCGGCGAGCTGCGAGAACTTTGCGTCCATTCTTCGTGCTCATTCTTTTACGGAAGCCATGAACTTTCTTGCGCTTTCTGACGTTCGGCTTAAATGTCGGTCTCATTCGGTCGTGCACCTCCTCAGACAAGGATTATTACCAATCCTCGAAAAATACCTTTCAACATTAAACCACTTTACGCTTCAAAAGTCAACTTAGGGTCGGAAAAAAAGTTATACACAGCTTCAGTAAAAAATTGCCGCGACCCCCCTGTGAATAAAAAAAATCGGATTTTCTCCGAATTTGTCGAATTGCAAACAGGTTATAAACAATATCTTGTGCTGTTGATAACTATTGTACACAAGGTATAGGGTATGTGGATAAATCGCAACATTCCATTGCGGAGCAGGGTCTTTTTTGTTATTATGAATATGTTTTCTCTTGTGGATACTCTTTATCGACAATAAAGTTATTAACAGCCTGTGGATATCTTTGTGAACAATTTACACGGATTATGTATAATTATAATGTCATAAATCTGTATATTGTGGACAATTCCGACAGCTTTCAATTTTTTTCTACAGCTTCGCCTGTTTCGCAGCAACGGTATTATTCTGAAGGAGTGAATAATTTGTGGAAAGCCATCCTAACGAACAATGGCAGCAAGTCCTTTCCATTTTGCAAAAAAGGGTGAGCAAACCCAGCTACGAAACGTGGCTGATCTCCACAAGGGCCGTCGTCTTTACCGATTCGACCGTCGTCATCTGTACCCCCAACAATTTTGCGCGTGACTGGTTGGAAAACCGGTACACGAAACATATTAAAGAAGCGGTTTACGATTACTCCGGCAAACAAATCGAGCTAAAATTCATTATTGAATCCGATGACGAGCCTGAAGAGTCAGGCGCCCCTTCCACACCTGTCACTCCCGCAGCGAAAGCCAAACCCATCGCCGAAGAGCCGTTTGCTCATATGATGAACCCGAAATATACGTTTGATACGTTCGTCATCGGCGCCGGCAACCGGTTCGCACATGCCGCTTCCCTCGCAGTGGCCGAAGCGCCGGCAAAAGCTTACAATCCGTTGTTCTTGTATGGCGGCGTGGGACTAGGAAAAACGCACTTGATGCACGCCATCGGCCATTACGTACTGGAGCATAATCCGAGCGCACGCGTCATGTACATCTCGTCCGAGAAGTTTACCAACGAGTTCATTAACGCGATCCGCGATAACCGCGGCGAGAGCTTCCGCAACAAGTACCGGAGCATTGACGTGCTCCTTATCGATGATATTCAGTTCCTGGCGGGAAAAGAACAGACGCAGGAAGAATTTTTCCACACGTTTAACGCGCTGCACGAGGAGCGGAAGCAGATCATCATCTCCAGCGATAGGCCGCCTAAAGAAATTCCGACGCTGGAAGAGCGGCTCAGATCCCGGTTCGAATGGGGCTTGATTACGGACATTCAGCCGCCGGATCTGGAGACCCGGATCGCCATTCTTCGTAAGAAGGCTAGAGCGGAGAATCTCGATATTCCGAACGAAGCGATGGTCTACATCGCCAACCAGATCGACACGAATATCCGTGAGCTGGAAGGCGCGTTGATCCGCGTCGTTGCCTATTCTTCGCTGATTAACGAGGACATTACGTCCCATCTGGCCGCTGAGGCGCTGAAGGATATTATCCCCAGCAGCCGGCCTCGAGTCATTACCATACAAGATATCCAGCAGAAGGTCGGCGAGTTTTACGGCTTGAAAATCGAGGATTTCAAAGCGAGGAAACGAACGAAGAGCGTCGCTTTTCCACGGCAAATCGCCATGTATTTAGCCCGCGAAATGACGGATTTCTCTCTGCCTAAGATCGGCGAGGCGTTCGGTGGACGCGACCATACGACCGTCATACACGCCCATGAGAAAATTTCCGAGGCGATCAAAGCCGACCAGGAATTATATAAAATTATTCAGAACCTTACCGAAAAAGTGAAAAACGTGACGTTGTAGACCTTTGATCGTTCCTATTTGTCGATAACTCACACCTGAATAACTTGAAGCCTATGCACAAACTATTCACATGTGGATAGGCTTTCTTTTTGCGTTGTTCACCCACATATCCACATATTCAGGCCCCCTACTACTACAACTAAATAAAAAAAACATGTAAAATAGATAAATACGCCCATTCAGACCATTCTAGAACCTGTAGGAGTGAAACTATGAAATTGACGGTACTGAAAGAATTTTTGAACGAATCCATCCAACATGTAAATAAAGCAATTTCGAATAAGACGACCATTCCCATTCTTACGGGGATCAAAATAGATGTGGATTCATCCGGCATGACGTTAACCGCGAGCGACACCGATATATCGATTCAAAGCTTTATTCCGATGGAAAAGAACGACTTGCAAGTCATCGATCTGAAACAATCGGGAAGCGTCGTGCTGCCTTCCAAATTTTTTGTCGAAATCATTCGAAAGCTGCCGGCGCAGCATGTGGAAATTGAAGTGAAGGAGCAATTTCAGACCATCATTCGTTCCGGTTCGTCTGAAATTCAACTGATGGGCTTGGATCCGGAAGAATATCCGATTATGCCGGGCATCGAAGAAAGCAAACGAATCCAGATTCCGAGCGACGTGCTGAAGACCATGATCAAGCAGACGTCGTTTGCCGTTTCGACAAGCGAGGCGACGCCGATTCTGACGGGAATCCTCTGGACGATCGCCAATGGTAAGCTGAAATTTATCGCTTGTGACCGGCATCGGCTGGCCAGCCGGGAGACGAGTATCGATACCGAGGAAGGATTTGTGTTAAACAACGTAGCCATCTCCGGAAAAACCTTAAACGAGCTGTCCAAAATTTTACCGGACCAAAATGTTCTTATTGACGTGGTGTTCGCGGATAATCAAGTATTGTTCAAAATGAGCTCGATCCTGTTCTATACCCGCATCCTGGACGGGACATATCCGGATACGTCGAAGCTCATTCCGCAATCGTACCAAACACAGCTCGTGGTGCAGACGGATGATCTTGTCGATGCAATCGACCGCGCCTACCTGCTTTCTCGTGAAGATAAGAGCAACATTGTGAAGCTCGTGATGCGCGACGACCAGACGATCGAAATTTCTTCCAGTTCCTCCGAGCTCGGTAAAGTGACGGAAGACTTGACGACGATCCGTTTGACCGGCGAGCTGCTGCGGATTTCCTTTAACTCCAAATACATGCTCGATGCGCTTAAAGTGATGGACAGCGAACAAATTCATATCGGCTTTACGGGAGCCATGCAGCCGATCATCATCCGGCCGGACGAGAACGCATCGCTGCTGCAGCTCATTTTGCCGTATCGGACAACCGGCTAAAACGAAGGGACGACGGATCCATGAAACCAATTTCAATCCACACCGACTATATAACACTCGGACAATTTCTGAAGCTCTCGGATTGCATATCCACAGGTGGACAAGCCAAAAGCTTTCTGCAGGAAACCCCCATTACGATCAACGACGAGCCGGACAACCGCCGCGGGCGCAAGCTCGTCGCAGGCGATATCGTCAAAGTCCAGGGCTGCGGCGAATTTCAAGTCGTGAAGGGGTCCTAGGGAGGAGCCATTTTGCAATTAAAAACGTTGTCTGTCCAGCACTACCGCAACTACGAGCATATCGAATTCGCTACGGATCACATGGTGAACATCATTGTCGGCCCGAATGCGCAGGGCAAAACAAATTTGCTGGAATCGATCTTCGTTCTCGCTTTAACCAAATCCCACCGGACCAACCAAGACAAGGAATTGATCCGGTGGAACGAGAAAGCTGCCCTGCTGCATGCCGAGGTCGAGAAAAAGTACGGTACGTTCCAGCTTGATCTGACCATATCCCAGCAGGGCAAGCGTGCGAAGGTGAACGGGCTCGAGCAGCGCAAGCTGAGCAATTTCATCGGCTCCTTGAACGTGGTCATGTTCGCCCCCGAAGATCTTGAAATTGTAAAAGGTTCGCCGGGCGTGCGCCGCCGCTTTCTCGACATGGAAATCGGCCAAGTGCATCCGGCCTATTTGTACGACTTGTCCCAATACAACAAAATTTTAGTGCAGCGGAACAATTATCTGAAACAAATGTTCGGTTTTTCGGGTAAATTACCGTTATTGGACGTCTGGAACGAACAATTGGCGCAATTTGGTACTAAAATTATTAAAAAACGTCAAAGCTTTATAAAAAAGCTGCAAATCTGGGCCGAGAAGATTCATGCCGGCATCACGAACGGACAAGAACGGCTAAAAATCGCTTACGACAGCTCGCTGTCTTTAGCCGAAGACCAAGAAGAAGCTGTTTTATTTGACCATTTTATGATAAAGTTATCACAGACCAAAGATCAGGAATTGCGTCGCGGCGTCACCTTGGTCGGCCCGCATCGCGACGATTTGCGCTTTTATATCAACGATAAGGAAGTGCAAACGTTCGGTTCGCAAGGACAACAGCGAACGACGGCATTATCTTTGAAGCTGGCGGAGATAGAGCTCATTTGCGAAGAAGTGGGTGAATATCCGTTGTTGCTGCTGGATGATGTCCTGTCGGAGCTCGACCGGTACCGGCAGACGCAGTTGATCGAGACGTTTCAGCGCAAGGTGCAAACGTTTATTACAACGACCGGAATTGAAAGTATAGATTTGTCAAAACTGGAAAGTGCTTCCGTGATTCATGTTCGGGACGGGAGCTTCATATAGATCGATTTGCCGATAAGGAGTGGGATTCCTATGTTCATCCATCTGGGCGGAGAAAAGATTATCCGCGCATCGGAATTAATCGCCATTTTTGACTTATCCATTGAGAAATCATCCAAAGTATCGAAACAATTCGTGACCTACGCCAGCAAGGAGAAGCGCGTCGAAGTGATCGGCGAGGAAGAGAGCAAATCGCTCGTTGTGACGCAATCGAAGGTATATTATTCGCCGATTTCGTCGATGACGTTGAAGAAGCGGGCGCACCAATTGTTGACGACGTAGGTTCGCAGTTCAAGAAAAACGCAGTTTCAAGATTTTTTATCATGGAAAAGTGGGTGTCTGCATGTCTGTAAATCCGGGTACAGCCTATGATGAGAGTCAGATTCAGGTGCTTGAAGGTCTTGAAGCGGTACGCAAAAGACCAGGGATGTATATCGGGTCAACAAGCGCTCGAGGTCTTCACCATCTGGTATGGGAAGTCGTCGATAATAGTATAGACGAAGCGTTGGCCGGCTATTGCACGAAAATCGAAGTTATCGTACATCAAGACAACAGCGTCACCGTCATCGATAACGGGCGCGGCATTCCGGTCGGCGAACATCCGAAGATGAAGCGGTCGACCTTGGAGGTCGTGCTTACCGTGCTTCATGCGGGCGGAAAGTTCGGCGGCGAAGGCTATAAGGTGTCGGGCGGTTTGCACGGCGTCGGCGTATCGGTCGTTAACGCTTTATCCAAGAAGCTCGTCGTGCAAGTTAAACGCGAAGGCATAATTTACGAGCAGGAATATCACCGCGGCGTTCCGCAGCAAGATCTGCAAGTGATCGGGGAAACGAGCGAGAGCGGGACACAGGTTACGTTCTGGCCGGACGAAGAAATATTCACCGAAACAAGAGAGTTCGATTTCGATACGCTGCAATCGCGTATTCGCGAACTCGCATTTTTGAACCGCGGCATTGAGATTATTCTTCGCGATGAGCGTACGGACGTCTCCCATACTTTCAAGTACGAAGGCGGGATTATTTCTTTCGTCGAATATTTGAACCGTACACGGGAAGCGCTCCATCAGCCTCCGATTTTTGTCGAGGGTGACAAAGACAATATCCATGTGGAAGTCGCTTTGCAGTATAACGACAGCTACTCGGAAAATATATATTCGTTTGCCAACAACATTAATACACATGAAGGCGGTACGCATGAATCCGGCTTCAAGAGCGCCTTAACCCGTATTCTCAACGACTATGCGCGCAAGAATAACGCCATTAAAGAAAGTGATGCGAATTTGTCAGGCGATGATGTGCGTGAAGGACTGACGGCTATTATTTCGGTCAAAATTCCGGAGCCGCAGTTCGAAGGCCAGACAAAGACAAAACTCGGCAACAGTGAAGTTCGGGGGATCGTGGAATCCCTTTTCGCTGAGAAATTCCAAGAGTTTATGGATGAGAACCCGGCCATCGCGAAGAAAATCGTGGAGAAAGGCCTGCAAGCCCAACGCGCTCGCGAAGCGGCTCGTAAAGCCCGTGAACTTACGCGGCGGAAGAGTGCGCTCGAAGTCAGCTCGCTGCCGGGCAAGCTTGCCGATTGTTCGTCCAAGGACGCCTCCATCAGCGAAGTGTATATCGTCGAAGGGGACTCTGCCGGCGGATCCGCCAAGCAGGGCCGCGACCGTCATTTCCAAGCGATTTTGCCGCTTCGCGGTAAAATTTTGAACGTAGAGAAGTCTCGTCTCGATAAAATTTTGTCCAATGCCGAAATTCGCGCGATCATAACAGCGCTCGGCACGGGTATCGGTGACGATTTTGACATTGCCAAAGCGCGTTACCATAAGATCATCATCATGACGGACGCCGACGTCGACGGCGCGCACATTCGTACGCTGCTGCTGACCTTCTTCTACCGCTACATGAGGAAAATTATCGAGGCCGGTTACGTTTATATCGCTCAACCGCCGCTGTACAAGCTGGAGCGCAATAAGACCATTCGTTATGCCTATAACGATCGTCAACGGGAAATGATTATGGCGGAATTCGGCGAGGGAGCCAAAGTCAACGTTCAGCGTTATAAAGGTCTCGGGGAGATGAATCCGGGCCAGCTGTGGGAAACGACGATGGACCCGGAAAGCCGCACATTGCTGCAGGTTAGCATCCAGGATGCTATCGAAGCGGACGTCGTGTTCGATACGCTGATGGGCGACAACGTCGAGCCTCGCCGTGATTTTATACAGCAGCATGCGAAGTATGTCAAAAATCTGGACATCTAATTCGTATAAGTGGTGGCTATGCTTAGGAGATATGGCCTGCTGTGGCTGATTTCAATCTTGTCCGTTCTATTCTTGGCGCCCGGGTTCGTTCACTCGGGCGGTCCCTCAGTTTATTACACCGATAAGGTGGCTGTTTTAGCCTATCATCATATCGATGACGATCAACGCGGCGATGTGACCATTACGTCCAAACGGTTCCGCGAGCAGCTTCGCGATTTGAGGAATCGAGGATATCATTTCATAACGCTAAGAGAGTTTCGCTCCTTCATGAAGGGGGGCTCCATACCACCGAATTCGGTCTTGGTTACCTTTGACGACGGTTATGAGAGCTTTTATACGAAAGCCTTTCCCATTCTTAAAGAAATGCGCGTTCCGGCCGTTAATTTTGTCATTACGGAAGATTTGGATCATCCGGACCGGACGTTAATTCCAACGCTCTCTCGCGAGCAAATACGGCGAATGATCAGCGAAATGAAAGAGATCGAAGTTGAATGCCACTCGGACAGCCTCCACGGCCGTACGCCGGACGGCGGGCCTTTGTTGACGACGAAGCTGCCGCTCGCCGAGGGCGGCTTTGAGTCGGACGAACAGTTCGAGCGCAGAATTGTCAGCGATACGCGGCGCAGCCTGGACAAGCTGAGCACGTTGAATGACGGCCCGATCGATGCCTATGCCTACCCGTTCGGGGCCTATAACCTTCGTTCGATCGAGCTATTGCGACAAGCCGGCATTCAATATGCATTTACGACGCAAAGCGGCATGGCCGAACGGGGGAACGACCCGTTCCAAATTCCGAGAATCAATGCAGGAAGTCCTTACGTTCGGATGAACTCATTAAATAATATGATTATACACAAGCTTTATCGGGTCTCGCCCTGACACCAAATCATTATCACCAAGCGGTTGCCCCGTAAAATTTGTAGGAGGTACACATGTCGGAAGAACCTCGTTCGCAGATTAAAGAAATCGATATCGGCTCTGAGATGCGCACGTCCTTTATGGATTATGCGATGAGCATTATCGTCAGCCGGGCGTTACCTGACGTTCGGGACGGACTAAAGCCGGTTCATCGTCGTATTTTGTATGCGATGTCGGAGCTTGGAATGTCGCCTGACAAGCCGTATAAAAAATCGGCGCGGATTGTCGGCGAAGTCATCGGTAAATATCACCCGCACGGCGATTCGGCCGTATATGAGACGATGGTCCGGATGGCTCAGGACTTCTCCCTCCGTTATATGCTCGTCGACGGTCACGGGAACTTTGGTTCCATTGACGGCGACGCAGCGGCGGCTATGCGTTACACCGAAGCCCGTTTGTCCAAAATCGCGATGGAGCTTCTGCGCGATATCAATAAAGAGACGATTGATTTTGTTCCCAACTACGACGGCGAAGAGAGTGAACCGGCCGTATTGCCGGCCCGTTTCCCGAACCTGCTCGTCAACGGGCTGTCCGGAATTGCCGTCGGCATGGCCACTAATATTCCGCCGCACAATTTGACTGAAGTCATTAACGGCGTACAGCAGCTGATCGAGAATCCGGATATCAGTCCGCTTGATTTGATGCAGTCCATCAAAGGACCGGACTTCCCTACCGGCGGTTTCATCCTGGGCCGAGAAGGAATACGTCAAGCGTATGCGACAGGTCGCGGATCCGTGACGATGCGTGCGAAAGCGACGATTGAAGAATCGGGCAATAAAGCGCGCATTATCGTGTACGAACTGCCGTATCAAGTGAACAAAGCGCGCTTGATCGAGAAAATCGCAGAGCTCGTCCGCGAGAAGAAAATCGATGGCATCACCGACCTTCGCGACGAATCTGACCGCAATGGTATGCGTATTGTGATCGAGCTGCGTCGCGACGTCAATCCGAATGTCGTGTTGAACAACCTGTACAAACAAACCGCGATGCAGTCCAACTTCGGGATTATTATGCTGGCCCTGGTTAACGGCGAACCGAAAGTGCTTAATCTGCGGGACATGTTGTTCCACTATCTCGAGCACCAGAAAGTGGTTATTCGCCGCAGGACGGAATACGATTTGCGCAAAGCGGAAGCTCGCGCGCATATTCTGGAAGGACTGCGAATCGCGCTTGACCATCTGGACGAAGTCATTGCTTTGATTCGTGCTTCCCGTACGACCGATCAAGCGCGCGAAGGCTTGATGAACCGATTCGGATTGAGCCACGATCAAGCGCAAGCGATTTTGGATATGCGTTTACAGCGCTTGACTGGTTTGGAGCGCGAGAAAATCGAAGAAGAATACGCCGAGCTCCTGAAGAAAATTGCCGAGTATAAAGCAATTTTGGCCGATGAGAAGCTTGTGCTCGAAATCATCAGCAACGAGTTGAACGAAATCAAAGATAAATATGGCGATGACCGCCGCTCGGAAATTACGATCGGCGAAGAAAGCATCGAGGATGAGGATTTGATTCCGCAAACCGATGTCGTCATTACCATTACCCATACGGGTTATATTAAGCGACTCCCGGTTTCCACCTATCGCAGTCAGCGTCGAGGAGGTAAGGGAGTCATCGGGATGGATACGAAAGACAATGATTTTGTGGAGCATTTGTTCGTAACCAACTCTCACCACTACCTCATGTTCTTTACGGACAAAGGCAAGGTGTACCGGTTGAAGGCGTACGAAATTCCGGATCTTAGCCGTACGGCCCGCGGAACACCGATTATTAACCTGATTCAAATCGAACAGGGCGAGACGGTCAATGCCGTAATTCCGGTTGAAAGCTTTGACTCGGACAAATACCTGTTCTTCGCTACGAAGAACGGTCTTGTGAAGAAGACCCCGCTCGACGATTACGGCAATATTCGTAAAGTCGGCTTAATAGCAATAACGCTTCGCGAGGATGACGATTTGATCGGCGTTCGTCTGACGGATGGCAATCAATCGATCATCTTGGGTACGAAGCAAGGCATGTCCATTCACTTTCCGGAACAAGAAGTGCGTGCAATGGGACGATCTGCAACCGGGGTGAAAGGCATCCAGCTCGACGAAGACGACGTTGTGATCGATATGGACGTCGTTCAAGAAGACAACAGCGTTTTGATCGTAACTTCAAAAGGTTACGGCAAGAGGACGCCGGTTTCCGAGTACCGACTGCAATCTCGCGGCGGTAAAGGGATTAAGACGCTCAATGTAACGCCGAAGAACGGCCCTATCGTCGGTTTGAAGGTCGTTCAGGATGAGGAGGACCTCATGATCATTACCGCGCTGGGAACCGTTATACGTACCAGCATGGCGGGCATATCATTAATGGGTCGCAATACACAAGGGGTTAGATTGATTAATATTCGCGATGAAGACGAAGTATCGACCGTCGCTCGGGTAGATAAGAGCGATGAAGTCTCTGAAGACGAGGATCAAGACGACGCCTTTAGCGAAGAAACGCCAAATGGGCCGGCTTCAGGTTCGGAAGGTACGGCCGAGGAATAAACGCTGCCACTATATTTTTACTCTTGCAAAGAATGGGGGCTTACATCCCCATTCTTTTTCGCTTATAATTACAGACATGGGTCTAAAGTATGATTTTTCCATACAAGGGTTAACCCAATGAAGCCAACTTGAAATTAAGGTGAGGGGATCCAATATGGCGACAGTTCCCGTGTCTCAGCTTAAAACCGGTGAGAAAATCAGCGAGAATGTGCTGACCAAGTTTAATAATGTTTTGTTTGCCAAGGGCAAAGTCGTGACGGAACGCGATATTGAAATATTAAAAGCGTTCTTAATTCCTTCCGTACAAATCGAACCTAAACATGCGGAAATCGAAAGCATGGGCGAAGATCCGTTCGCGGAAGAATCGAATAACAGCATTTTGCCGTTCTATGAGAACTACGATAAGATGCTGCAGCTGCTTCGCCGTGTTTTTAAAGTGGCCAACGCTGGCGGGCAAAATCTGCCGATTCTGGAGATCCGGACGACGTTGGAGGGTCTTATTAAACATATCGATTCCTACAACATTTTGACCTTTAGTCCCAAATCGTTTCAATTGCGTGATTTCATTTTTCACAACAGCATTATGGTCAGCTTGACGTCTTACTCTTTAGCCAAGTGGGCCGGAATGCAGGCCAAAGATCTGATGCCCGTCGCTTTGGGCGGATTGCTGCATGATATCGGAACGGCCAAGGTCGATGACGGAATTTTGTTTAAGCCAATGAAATTGAACAATGATGAATCCGAAGAAATAAAAAAACATACGATCATCGGATACAATCTTCTCAAGACCGTTCCTGCGATTAACGAAGGGGTGAAGCTTTGCGCTTTACAGCATCACGAGCGCGAGGACGGTTCCGGCTATCCGCTTGCCATACGCGGTGACAAGATTCACAGTTACTCGAAGCTTGTTGCCGTTACGGATATGTTCCATGCCATGACGACCGACCGGTTTCACAAAAAAGGCATATCCCCTTACCTGGTTCTGGAACAGCTGCAGAATGAAGCTTTTGGCAAGTTGGATCCCGCCATGGTTCAGACGTTCATTACCAAGGTAACCTCGTTCCATAACGGAACGCTCGTGAAGCTGAGCGATAACCGTATCGGTGAAATTGTCTTTTCTGACCGGTCTCATCCGACAAGACCTTGGGTGAATGTGAACGGCAAAATTGTTAATTTGACAATCGAGCGCAGCTTGTACATTGAAGACGTTATTCAGAAGTAAGTAAAGTATAGCTTTCCTAAAGGACATGAAAAAAAGTCCGGTTAAGATGCTTGACTTAAGGAAATGGTTCATGATATATTAGTCTTCGCTGCTTCGGCGGCGAGGACTTTTTAGTTGAAACGCACTGTTGTTTCTCAGGTTTCGAAAAAAAAAGTACTTGCAATCGAATAGGCAAATGTGATATATTGAAGAAGTCGCCGCTAAACAAGGCCGACGA
>NZ_VIDW01000041.1:0-37801 GCF_006519665.1 Paenibacillus sp. tmac-D7
AATAAGGCGGTTGTTTTTGCGTTTGGAGAGGCCGGAGGAATTCGAACCCCGAGAGAAGGGCGCCGATGCACGGAACCTCGCCCGACTGCACAGCGGCAAGTTCATCGCTTGTCCGCCTGACCATTGGCGGCGATGAGCTCGCCCGTTCACGATATCGAAGCCCAAGTCTTGCAAAAACGCAGGCATGTCATGTACGCTAGAGTCGTAAACCATACGTTAGATGTCGGAGGGTGAGCAAGTGGCGGTACTGGTAACGGGCGGTGCGGGATATATCGGGACTCATACGTGTGTGGAACTATTGAACAGCGGATATGACATTATCGTCGTCGATAACTTCGATAACAGTAAGCCGGAGTCGCTGAAGCGCGTGAGAGAAATTACGGGGAAAGACTTCAAACAGGTGCAGGCCGACCTATTGGACCGAGACCGGCTTGAGGCGATTTTTCAGGACAATCGGATCGAGGCGGTCATTCATTTTGCCGGGCTGAAGGCCGTGGGGGAGTCGGTGCGTCTTCCTCTGAAATATTATCACAACAACATTACCGGCACGCTGCTGTTGGCCGAAGTGATGCAGAAGCACGGCGTGAAGAAAATAGTCTTCAGCTCATCGGCGACGGTATACGGCATGCCGGAGCGGGTACCGATTGACGAGGAGATGCCTTTGGGAGCTACGAATCCGTACGGTCGGACGAAGCTGATGATCGAGGACATCCTTCGCGACATATACATCTCCGACCCTGAGTGGAGCATTGCGCTGCTTCGTTATTTTAATCCGATCGGGGCTCACGCCAGCGGACGCATCGGAGAGGACCCGAACGGGATCCCCAATAATCTGATGCCTTACGTGACGCAAGTGGCAGTGGGCAAGCTGAAAGAACTGCAAGTATTCGGCAGCGATTACCCGACTCCGGACGGAACCGGCGTGCGCGACTACATCCACGTGGTCGATTTGGCGCTTGGTCATGTGAAGGCGGTGGAGAGCGTTCTCTCCAGCACGGGCGTTGAAGCATACAACCTCGGTACCGGCAATGGGTACAGCGTGCTTGAGATGGTGCGGGCCATGGAACAGGCTGCGGGGAGAACAATTCCTTACCGTATCGTAGATCGCAGGCCCGGCGATGTGGCGGTATGTTACGCCAATCCTGTCAAAGCCCGGGAGAAGCTGGGCTGGTCGGCGGAACGGGGATTGGCGCAAATGTGCGAGGATGCCTGGCGCTGGCAGCAGCAAAACCCCGACGGATACGGAAAATAAGCGCATGATGGAAAAGACCTGCCGGCATACCGCGCTTGTGCCTGGCAGGTTTTGCAGTTCGCCAAACAGATGAACCGAGGCAGCGATTTTTTTGAAAAAAAGGTATTGCCAACCCTAAACCTATTCGCTATAATAACACTTGTCGCTTTTAAGCATGGCCCGTTGGTCAAGGGGTTAAGACACCTCCCTTTCACGGAGGTAACAGGGGTTCGAATCCCCTACGGGTCATACTATGCGCGGTTGTGGTGGAATGGCAGACACGCTATCTTGAGGGGGTAGTGGGCGTACGCTCGTGGAGGTTCGAGTCCTCTCAACCGCATTGAAGCATCAAATCGATGAAAGCAAGTCCGATTTCCAGAGCTGGAAGTCAGACTTGCTTTTTTGTTATAGACGCTGCCATTTGGGGGAAGATAACCGCAAGCTTAATTTGGGAAGCCGAGAGGAGAGGTTAACGATGCAGCAAACCGAGCTGCTGGAAGATCAAATAGCGGGCGTGCTGGCGGCGAATCGAATCTGCTCGTTCGGAACGGTAGACGGAAACAAGCCGATGGTACGCTATATGGCGTTATTCCATGAGGGGCTTACGCTTTACTTGGCGACGAACAGCAAAACCGATAAAGTGGACGAGCTTCAAAACAACCCGAATGTTCACGTTCTGGTCGGGTATGACGGCAAACGTTCTTCGGACATCCTCCAAATTCAGGCAAGGGCCGAGATTTGCAAGGATAACGCATTGCGGGAGCGGCTCTGGAATGAGTCGTTTAAAGCATGGTTTCAAGGCCCTCATGATCCGGACTATGTCATACTGGAAATCAAGCCGGAACGTATCGAATACAACAGCGCGAATGCCGAGCCTCGAGTATGGCAAAAATAACCGCAACCAAGCGGCAGCGGCAACGATTTTACAGGAGCGCCGCTGCTTGCCCGAAGCCAACCGCTCCCACTTTACTCTTCTGTGCGAAAGAAGTATAATGGGATCTATATTCGCGGTTGTGGTGGAATGGCAGACACGCTATCTTGAGGGGGTAGTGGGCTTCGCCCGTGGAGGTTCGAGTCCTCTCAACCGCATACCAGCTTTACAAGAGCCTTCGCTGTTACGAGCGAGGGCTCTTTTTTTATTATAGATACTTTACTTGTACTTCGTAAGTAAAGTATCTATAATAATAAGCGTAGGACAAGTAACCAAGAGGAGGTGACAAGCAATGGCTCAATGTGCCTGTGGAAACACGCAAAACGCCCAAGGTCAATGCGATGGTTCGCATGCTAAGAAAGACAAATAAGGACCTGTAAGCGACGTTTTGTGTCGAAGCGATAAACCAAACAGCAACAGCCGGGAACTTCCGCAGCGGCCGCTGCCGGAAGTTTATTGGCTTTACGCGGCGTTCCGCCGTACGGTATACTTTCGGTATCATACACTTGTTCCAACAAATGCTGAAGAAGGACCGTGATCCGATGCAAGTCAACGCAGCACTGAACGCAGCGGCCGGCCGCGACGCTTTGAAGCAAGCGGTAGGCATCGCCCTGCTCGGCAAATTGAAAGACATGCAGACGGCACAAACCGCAACGCTGCTGCAAGATTTTGCCGCGGCGCAGCATCCGTATTTGGGCAAAAGCCTAGATATTCGAGCTTGATCAACGTACATATCGAAATACGCTCATGAGGGAAACCTGTGCGGGCGGCTTGGCTCCATAGAGCGAAGCCGCCCGGCAGGTTTTTTCGTTCGGCGGACGGGCCTTTACAACATCTTAACCTGCGGACCGCGGCAGACCGATTGCAATCGGTCCATTGTCGTCGGATAATGACATCTGAAGGATAACGAGAAGATCCTAGGGAGGCCTGAGCCATGGTTGAAAACTGCAACGAACAAACATTGCGTCCGCTCATCATCGGACACCGCGGGGCCGCGGGGGAAGCGCCGGAGAATACGCTCGCCTCGTTCGAGCTTGCCGTAAGGCAAGGGGCGGACGCGGTCGAACTCGACGTGCATCTTACGGCGGACGGCGAGCTGGTCGTCTGTCATGATCACACCGTGAACCGTACGACCGACGGGCAAGGGCGAATCGATCAAATGACCGTCGAACAAATAAAGCGGCTGGACGCCGGGCGCTGGTATGACGAGAGATTCCGCGGAGAGCGGATTCCGCTGCTGTCCGAAGTGTTTGCGGCCCTGCCCGCGAATGTGATGATCAACGTTGAGGTGAAATGCGGGTACAGCGATAAGCTGTCCGGGCGGCTGGCGGAGCTTCTAGCCGGGTTCGGCCGGCTGGAGACGACGGTGGTCTCGTCCTTTTCCCATAAGGTGCTGTACCGGCTGAAGCAGCGTGAGCCGGCGATTCGCGTCGGGCTGCTGTATGTAGCGGATCTGGTGCGTCACTCTGTGCTTGCTGAAACGGCCGGAATGGACGTCTATTCCCTTCACCCGCAATATCAAGCCATCGGGCCGGAGGATGTGGCGGAGGCGCAGCGTCACGGGCTTCGGGTATATCCGTTCACGATTAACGAGCCCGAGCATTTGCGGCAAGCGGTGCAAGCCGGCTGTTCGGGGATCATTACGGATTTTCCGGCGCGGCTGAAGGCGATGCTGGGTTAAACTCGGGGCATGCCCCCGTTCTAATGACGATATTCCTTGAAGAGGTAACAATTCTTGCCCGTCTGACCGATATACGTTAAGAGACGGGAGGTAACGTTGATGATGAACAAAACACGCAACATCCGGACCCGCGGACTGGCTTGTCTGCTGTCCTTCGCTCTGTTGTTCATGCTGTTTCCGATGCGCTCGCTCCACGCCGAGAGCCGTTACTCCGATGTCGGCGCGAGTTACGGATGGGCGACGAGCTCGATCACGTTGATGTCGAACAAACAAATATTGACCGGATACCCCGACGGCCGATTCCGCCCGGAGAAAGCGGTAAGCAAAGCGGAATGGACGACCATGGTATACCGTCTCTTCGATAAATACCGGCCGAATGCGACGGCGACAGGGCTGAAGAAGGTCGGCTTCTTCGCGGACGTGACTTCCCTGCATTGGGCGTCCAAGCCCATCTCCGACGTGTACGACGCTTCGTTCCAGATCGGCGGTTACGGAGTAAACCGTGACGGTCAGCTGGCCTTCATGCCGGACATGCCGATGTCGCGGCTGCAGCTGGCGCAGATGTTATACGCGTTCTTCGGCGGGAAGCTGATGAACGACCGGATGAGCGACAATGACGTGTGTGCCGTTGTGCTGGACTTTAAAGATATTCCGGCAACCTTATATACGGACCCGGAGGCGTATGCATTCGCCAAAAACGACGGCAGGTATGATGCCAACGGCTGGATGTATGCGGAAGAGAACGGCGTGTACAAGACGCTGTTCATGGGCAAAGGTTCCAGCGACTGCACGCTCGGCGATGATCCGTTATCCAATGTGCAGGCGAAGGCGCTGGCCGGGTTAAAGTCTAACGGCATCATGACGCCGAACGATGACGGATATTTCCGGCCGAAGGAAGCGGTGAGCCGTGCGGAAGCGGTCGTTATTCTGGACCGGATTTATCATTATTTAAAAAATAACCAATGGCTATCCCTTTACTCGACGGTCGATCTTAGTGTAACTGGGCCCGATAACAGCGGAGGAGCGGCAGCTCCCGGCTCCCCGCCTGCGAATACGCCGGGAGGCTCATTCAACTACAACCCGAATCCGGGTGCGGCCTTCCCGTCGACGGATCGACCGCCGGGCTCGCAGGAATGGACGGACCGGTCGAACGTGCGAGTGACCGATTATTTTGACGATAAGGGCGTTATCGTGAAAAATATTGCAGTGAACGGGGAAATCGAGACAGCGGTTCAGCCCGGAGGCACCAAATATTTGACCGTCGATTTGAAGTCCAAAGAAGCCGTCGATTTGTACGTGATCGTGGACGGACGGATCGGTTTCGTGAGGAAGGAAGAGCTGCCTCTCACGCTGACGGTCGGCAGCGCGCAGCTCGTCGGCATCCGTTCGCAGCTCCGCGACACGAGCTTGAAGAAGTACGGCGATTACACTGCGACGTTATCGGTTCAGCTGTCGGACAAAGAACCGGAGAGCAAGAAGAAAAAATAAACGGCCGCCTAGTAAAAAGGCTTCCTGTCCCGCAAATGGGAAAGGAAGCCTTGAATCTTTTTATTGCAGCAGATGTTTATGGGCGGTGTAATCGATTTGCTTCTTCTCCAAGAAGGAGATCAAGCTCTTGTAATCGCGCCGCGGCGTCGCCAGAATGTATCCCTTGATGCAGTGCTCGCGCGTGACGGCTGTCGCCTTCTCGTTCAGTGCGACTTCGCCGATCTTCGCGGCGATGGAATGCTTGGCGATATCGCGGAACGGTGCCGGGACGGGCTCGACGAGCACATCGAGGAATGCTTTGGATTCGTCGGTCCACAGATGGCGGGACGCTTCCACGTAATGGTTCTGCCAATCGAGTTTGGACTTGCCGTCGGCCATCGGCAGCACCTTGAAAAATTTGCGGAACATGAAATATCCGCCTACCGACATCGAGAAAATCAACACGAACACCCAAAAAAATATAAACCACATAAACCCCTGATTCGGGGAGCTGCTCATCGCGTATAGCATGAATATCGTCACCTCACTCCACATTATACCGCAACTTGCCTGTCAGGAAAATGAAAATCCCGGAAGAAGCCTCCCTTTCCTAGATTTCTTGCGGCAATCCTAGTAAAATAGATAAAAGCTAAGAAAGGGAGTGGATCGCGAACATGGTTAAAATCGGATCGCACGTATCGTTTTCAGATAAAGGGCTGCGGGGCGCGGCCAAAGAAGCCGCGAGCTACGGCTCGGGCACGTTCATGATCTATACCGGGGCGCCGCAGAACACGCGGCGCAAGCCCATCGAGGATCAATATATCGAAGAAGGCAAAGCGCTTATGGAAGAGCACGGCATCGGTGAAATTATCGTGCACGCTCCGTACATCATCAACCTTGGCTCTTATAAAGAAGACACGTTCGAGCTGGCCGTCCGCTTCCTGCAGGAGGAAATCCGCCGCACGGATTATCTTGGGGTGAAGCAGATTGTGCTGCATCCGGGAGCCTACACGGACAAGGATGCCGAGTACGGCATCGCGCGGATCGCGGAGGGCTTGAACGAGGTGCTGGCGGGCATCAAGGATACGGGCGTGAACATCGCGCTGGAAACGATGGCCGGCAAAGGCACCGAGATCGGACGCAGCTTCGAGGAGCTGGCCGCCATTATGGAGAAGGTGGAGCGCAACGACCGGCTGACCGTTTGCCTGGACACGTGTCACGTGAACGACGCGGGATACGACATTGTGAGCGATCTGGATGGGGTGCTGGAGGAGTTTGACCGCGTGGTCGGACTGGACAAGCTGGCCGTCATCCATTTGAACGACAGCAAAAACCCGCGCGGCGCGGGCAAGGACCGTCATGCCCCGGTTGGCGCGGGCTGGATCGGCTTCAAGGCGATGTACAACATCGTCCATCACGAGAAGCTGAACCACCTGCCGTTCATTCTGGAGACGCCGTGGATCGGCAAGGAGGACAGCTCGCAGCGTCCGATGTATGAGGCGGAGATTGCCTTGCTCAGCGGCACCGTGCAGCAGCGCTTTGGGGATGGCTTCTTGTCGGATGTGGAGAAGCTGGACCATTTCTTCAAGAAGCAGGACCTCGACTCCCGCCAATTCGTGCTGCAGACGTGGGAGTTGCTGAAAACGGACGCGAAAGCGAAAAAGGCGGACGGCCGCGAGCCGATGGAGCGTCTGTACGATTTAATCGCCGCGGACAACTTGTTCCCGGACTTGTCGGAGGAGCAAGTAAACCACCGTCTGACGGCGTGGTTTGCCGGCGAACACTTATTGGCTTCCGTCTAAGACGGATCGCTTATATAGATCATTTTTGAAGGCTCAACAGTAAAAGGAGAAGAGAGTTTCATGGTTCCCAAATTGAATCCCAAAACCAAGAGCGCCGAAGTAAACCGCGCCCGCATGCTGGTGTCCTGCCCGGACCGTCCCGGCATCGTGGCGGCGGTATCGCGATTCTTATTTGAATACGGCGCCAACATTATTCAGTCCGATCAATACACGATGGATCCGGCTGAGGGCGGGTTGTTCTTTATCCGCATCGAATTCGATCTCGACAATTTGGACCAGCGCCGCGCCCAATTGAAGGCGGACTTCGCCAAAGTGGCGGAGGAATTTCAAATGTCTTGGAGCATTACCCGGGCAAAACGGAAGAAGCGGCTCGCCATTTTCGTCTCCAAGGAAGACCACTGCTTGCTGGAGCTGCTGTGGCATTGGCAGTCCGGCGATTTGGATGCGGACATTGCGATGGTAATCAGCAATCATAACGATATGCGCGAGCTGGTCGAGCCGCTGGGTATTCCGTATTACCATATCCCGGTGACGGCGGATACGAAGGCGGAAGCGGAGCGTCGCCAGCTGGAGCTGGTGACGGGGCAGGTCGATGCGATCATTCTCGCGCGGTACATGCAGATCATTTCGCCAAAATTCATCGAGTACTTTCCGAATAAGATCATTAACATTCACCATTCCTTCCTGCCGGCGTTCGTCGGCGGCAAGCCTTACGCGCAGGCGCACAACCGCGGCGTGAAGATCATCGGGGCGACCGCGCATTACGTCACGGAAGAGCTGGACGGCGGACCGATCATCGAGCAGGACGTTCAACGCGTCAGCCATCGCGATAACGTGGACGACTTGAAGCGGATCGGGCGTCACATCGAGCGTGCCGTGCTCGCGAAAGCTGTAAATTGGCACGTGGAAGACCGCATTATCGTACATCATAATAAAACGGTCGTATTTAATTAAAATGACGGCATGCAAAAGGTTCTGTTTTCCTGCGGGGGAACGGAACCTTTTTGCATGCCGTTATGTTCGCGTTTTGAGGCATCCCGAAAGCCGGGGCCGGATAGCATGCAAAAAAAGAAGCTGCAGGACACGGGCTTACGGGTGCGAGCGGCCGAATAAAGCCGTAGGAACCTGTGCTGATCGGACTGCGGTTGCTACGGCTTCTCTTAGTTCGAGCTGCGGATTTTCTCCGCCGACAGGTCGGTCGTGTTTAAGGCGGGGTACGGGGTGGAGTGTACGAAGGTTTTGTTTTTACCTGTCCGTTTGGCCGCGTATAAGGAGGCGTCGGCGCCCTTGAACAGCGCTTCTTTCCCTTTGCCCTTCATGTATTCCTGCAGCCCGATGCTGATGGTCGCAGCTTTGGAATCGAGCTCGGGGTGCAGCGTAACGTATAGCTTATGCCGGATTTGCTCGACGAGGCGGTAAGCTTCATCGAGCGTTTTCTCGGTGAAGATCACGGCGAATTCCTCCCCCCCGTAACGGGCGACGAAGTCGTTCGGCGTAACCGTTTCTTTAATAATGCTTGCAACGCGTATCAGAATGATGTCTCCGACCCAATGGCCGTAGGTGTCGTTAATTCTCTTGAAATTATCGATGTCCAAAATCGCGAGCTGCAGCGAAAGATCGTTAAGCTCGTTCTGCTCGATCAATTTTTCCAGATATTCATGAAACGTCTTGTGGTTGTACAGCTCCGTAAGCGCATCGATTTTGGAAAGCGTGTCCATAATAATGTTCTTGACCAGCAGTTCCTGCTTCGCTTCCGTGGCGTGCTTGAGGTTGTCCAGCAGTTCGATGCCGCTGCTCGTGATGGATAGCGCGATAACGGTCGTTCCCGTGTATAAGAACAGGATTCCAATCATATGCACCGGCTGCATCGTGAGGCGCAGCGGAGCGCTGACCCCGTACAAGACGCCGAATGAGAGCAGCACGAGAGCGAACGCGATTAAGATGGTTTGTTTATTAAAGGATAGAACGGATGTTAAAATCGGAAAGATAAAGATGGCGGGTACGATTCCGATTGACGGATTCATGAGAATGATGGACGAGGCGTACAAAATTCCGGTTGAAACCAGCAGCCAATCGCTCTGAGCGTGCCGGTAGCGGTACAGCCATTCAACGATCCCCGTGGCGATTGTGAGTAAAAGGGCATGCAGGGCGAGCGGTGCAATGATTTCCCGGGGGCTCATGTCGTGCTGGATGCGCTGAATGGAAAATTCCAGGATCACGGTCAGAAGGATGGTGATCCAATACAGATTGAGCATCTTTCGATACGTATGACGCGTATTGGCCAGTTCCAACAATATATGATTCATAGATCGACTCCCATGCAAACGTAGTACAGCGGACCCATTTCCAAGGTTGAAAAAAGCGGCTAGTCCTAATTTTCTATTTCGACAATAATACAGTAAATCCTTTGCGTAATTTTATTAATTTTTATCCGTTAAGATTTCGGGATGAAGGTTGATTGGATATGGCAAACTGAAAGAGACAATGGTACAATAAGGGATATTTGAAATGCGCCGGACATGTACGTACAAGTTGGCACTGCGTACTGTAAAGACGTGATCGGCCAGATCTTGCTGCAACCATGCCAAGCCGCTTCACCACATTGCAGCAAGAAAATAATGGAGTGGAGGATACTCATGACCGTTTCAAACAAGACAATCGATCAACTATCGGTGGATACGATCCGTACACTTTCCATCGACGCCATTGAAAAAGCGAAATCCGGCCATCCCGGCATGCCGATGGGCGCCGCTCCGATGGGTTACGAGCTGTTCGCGAAGCTGATGAAACATAATCCGGACGCACCGACGTGGGTGAACCGCGACCGTTTCGTCCTCTCTGCGGGCCACGGCTCGATGCTGCTATACAGCTTGCTGCATCTCTCGGGTTACGATTTATCGATGGATGAGTTGAAAAACTTCCGCCAATGGGGCAGCCGCACGCCGGGTCACCCGGAAGTGGGACATACCCCCGGTGTCGACGCAACGACGGGTCCGCTCGGACAAGGCTTCGGGATGGCGGTCGGGATGGCGATGGCTGAGGCGCATCTGGCTGCTGTTTATAACCGTGATCAATTCCAGGTGATCGACCATTATACATACGCGATTTGCGGAGACGGCGATCTGATGGAGGGCCTCTCCTCGGAAGCAGCTTCGCTCGCGGGCCATTTGAAGCTCGGGAAACTGATCGTGCTGTACGATTCGAACGATATTTCGCTCGACGGCGAATTGAACCTTTCGTTCTCCGAGAACGTCGCCCGGCGGTTCGAGGGTTACGGCTGGCAAGTGCTGCGCGTCGAGGACGGCAACGACCTCGGAGCGATTCATCAGGCGGTGCTGGACGCGCAAGCGGACTACCGTCCGACGTTGATCGAAGTGAAGACGGTAATTGGCTACGGCAGCCCGAACAAAGCGGGGAAAGGCGGCCATGTCGGTCCGCACGGCTCGCCGCTCGGCGTAGACGAAGTGGCGCTGACGAAGAAAGCGTACGGCTGGGACGAAACGCATCACTTCCATGTGCCGGATGAAGTAAGGGCGCATTTTGCGGATGTGAAGAGGCGCAACGTCTCGCAGTACGAAGCGTGGAACGAACAGTTTGCCGCCTATGCGAAGGCTTATCCGGAGCTGGCGAAGCAGTTCCAGGACGCCGTGAACGGCGATTTGCCGGAAGGCTGGGACGAAGGCATCCCGGCGGATATCCCGGCGGATAAAGGCACGCGTACGGCTTCCGGCATCGTGCTGAATGCGATCGCGCAGCGCGTACCGTCACTCATCGGCGGTTCGGCGGACCTCGAGTCGTCGACCATGACGCACATGAAAGGCCTCGGCATGCTGACGCCGAAAGATTACAGCGGGCGCAACGTGTACTTCGGCGTGCGCGAGTTCGGTATGGGCGCAGCGGTAAACGGGATGCTGCTGCACGGCGGCTTGAAAGTGTTCGGCGGCACGTTCTTCGTGTTCTCCGACTACTTGCGTCCGGCGATTCGTCTGGCATCGATCATGGACGTGCCGGCGATCTACGTCTTCACGCACGACAGCATCGGTGTCGGCGAAGACGGTCCGACGCACGAGCCGATCGAGCAGCTGGCGGCGCTTCGCGTCATTCCGGGCATCACCGTCATCCGTCCGGCAGACGGCAGCGAAACGGCGGCGGCATGGAAATACGCGGTAGCGAACAAACGCGGCCCGGTCGCCCTCATCTTCTCCCGCCAAGCGGCGGCGAAGCTGGAAGGCTCCGAGAACGGCGCGCTTGAGCGCGGCGCTTATGTATTGGCCGACGCGCCCGGCGGCAAGCCGCAGGCGCAAATCATCGCTACCGGCACGGAGGTGCAGCTGGCCGTTGCGGCGCAGAAGCAGCTGGCCGAAGAGGGCATACCGGTGCGCGTCATCAGCATGCCGAGCTGGGAATTGTTCGATAAGCAATCGCAAGAGTATCAAGATTCGGTCATCCTGCCTGACGTCAAAGCGCGCTTGGCGGTTGAGATGGGTCATCCGTTCGGCTGGGACCGTTACGTCGGCGATCAAGGCAGCGTGCTCGGCATCGATAAATTCGGCGCTTCCGCTCCGGGACCGATCGTCATCCGCGAATACGGCTTTACGGTCGAGAACGTGGTGGCACGCGTCAAACAATTGTTGAAATAGAAGGAGATTCGTTCCCATGTCGCAATTTGAACAAGTGACCGTCGTCACGAAAGCCAACGTATATTTCGACGGCAAGGTAACCAGCCGCACGGTGATTTTCGCCGACGGCACGAAGAAAACGCTCGGCATCATGCTGCCGGGCGAATATGAATTCGGCACCGATGTGAAGGAGATCATGGAGATTCAAGCCGGCGAACTGAGGGTACTGCTGCCGGGCGCTTCCGAGTGGCTCGAAATCAACGGTACGGCTGAATTTACCGTACCGAAAGGCGAGAAGTTCAAGCTGGACGTACGCACGGTTACGGACTACATCTGCTCTTACGTTCACGAATAAGCCTGCTTCCAGAAGAAAACCCCGGCGGCCGCTTTCTCCAAGAGAGAAGGGCGACCGCCGGGGTTTTTGCCGCAGCGCGAGGCTGCGCTTCAAGACGCTTGCGCTATTCAGACTTGCTGTGTATGTATTCTTCGATCTTCAGGCGTACGTAAGGAGGCAGACCGGACAACATGCAGCCGTAAAGGAACTGATCCTGGTCCTGGTCGATACGGATGATGCGCGCCGTTACAGGCGGCAGATCGGCTTCCTGCGGGAAGTGGATCACGATGAACATGTCGCGGGCCAGCGGGAAGGAGCTCAGGATGCGTATGCCGCTCTCGGATAGGTCGACCAGCGTACCTTCGATCAGCTGCCCCGAGAACGAGCCTTCCTGCTCCCATTGATACACGGACAGGTGCAGCTTGATATTCAGCCGCACACGGGCATTGCGGCGCCGTTCCGCGGCTTCCAGCTCCGGGGTTCCCTTGTTCGTCGCTTGCACCTGCAGGTGCATCCATTCCTCATAACATTGAATAATGGAGCTAAGGTCGTGCTCGCCGAGGCCCCGGGCCAGACCCATCTGGAAAATATCCGTGGCGCTGTGCAGCATAGGCGCGGGCATTTGGAAGCTGTCGGCTACCTTGCCGGCCAAGAGCAGATCCTTCAGCATCCATTGCAGCGAGAATTGGCTGCTGAAGTCGCGCTGAAGAATTTTGGGCCCTTTCATTTCGGCTTGTCTGCTGTTAGCGGCGCCTGCCTGTACGACGTCGAGAAATTGCTCGGGCGCGAGTCCGGCCTTGGCCGCGATGGACAAGCCTTCCATCAAAGCCAGCGCGTTAATGCCGACCATCGTATTGTGCGCCAGCTTCGTGTACGAGCCGGAGCCCGAAGGACCCATATACATGATCTTGGCGCCCATCGCCTCAAACACGGGTCGCCGCTGCTCAAGCACCTCTTCCTGGCCGCCGACCATGAAGACGAGCGTGCCGCTCTCTGCGGCGGGTTGGCTGCCCGTGACGGGCGCGTCGAGAAAGTCAACGAGATGCGTAGCGAGCTCGTCGTACAATTTCCGGCTCGTTTCCGGGGAAACCGTGCTGCAGTCGATGACGGTTTGTCCCGGCCGCAGGCCGTGCACGATGCCGTTCTCGCCGAACACGGCGTCAAGGACGACTTGGTCGGTGCTTAGCATCGTGATGACGACGTCGGCCCCTCTGGCCGCTCCGGCGGGGCTTGCGGCGATTTCGGCGCCCAACGCCGCAAGGTCTTGCGCTTTGTCAACACTGCGGTTGTAGACGACGACTTCAAATCCTTTTTTCAACAGGTTCGCGGCCATAGGCTTACCCATGGTGCCGAGACCGATAAATCCGATCGTTGTCATTGGCAATCCCTCCTGTATACATTTTAGCATCTGGAGGGAAACCTGTGAATGTTCTCTTGCGTTACCGAAGGCAGATCAAGTATTCTATTTCTATAGGGATTTACGAAAATTACAGTTACATAACGAAGGTTCGGATCGGAGGAAACGAAATTAATGACGGCTAAACTGCAATTTGATTTCAGCAAAGCATTAGATTTCATCGGACGCCATGAGGTGGACTACCTGGCGGGGGCGGTGGCAACAGCCCACGAGCAGCTGCACAACGGAACGGGAGCAGGCAACGATTTCCTGGGTTGGATCGATCTGCCGGTGAACTACGATAAGGAAGAATTCGCCCGCATTCAGCAAGCGGCAAAGCGCATTCAGTCGAATTCCGACGCGCTGGTCGTCGTTGGAATCGGCGGCTCTTACTTGGGCGCGCGTGCGGCCATCGAGAGCTTGTCCCACAGCTTCTACAACCTGCTGCCGAAGGATAAACGGAAGACGCCGGAAATTTATTTCGTCGGCCAGAACATCAGCTCGACCTATGTTACGCACCTGCTGCAGCTGTTGGAAGGTAAAGACATTTCCGTGAACGTCATCTCCAAATCCGGCACGACGACGGAGCCGGCGATCGCTTTCCGGATTTTCCGCGAGCTGCTGGAGAAGAAATATGGTAAGGAAGGCGCGCGCGAGCGGATTTATGCGACGACCGACCAAGCGAAGGGCGCGCTGAAGAAGCTGGCGACCGAAGAAGGGTACGAAACGTTCGTCATTCCGGACGATGTCGGCGGACGGTACTCCGTGCTGACGGCGGTAGGTCTCCTGCCGATTGCAACGGCCGGCATCGACATCGAATCGATGATGCGCGGCGCAGCTGACGCCCGTGAGGCGTATGCGAACCCGAATTTGGCCGAGAACGAAGCTTACCAATATGCAGCGGTGCGCAATGCGCTGTACCGTAAGGGCAAGACGACGGAGATTCTTGTGAACTACGAGCCGTCGCTACACTTCGTTTCCGAGTGGTGGAAGCAGCTTTACGGCGAGAGCGAAGGCAAGGATAACAAAGGCATTTTCCCGGCGGCGGTCGACTTCTCCACAGACCTGCATTCAATGGGACAATTCGTTCAAGAAGGAACACGGAATCTGTTCGAAACCGTCATTCAAGTGAAGGAAGTGTCGGAACAAATCGTCATCGGAACCGATGCGCAGGATTTGGACGGGCTGAACTTCCTTAGCGGCCAGACGATGGATTTCGTCAATAAAAAAGCGTTCGAAGGCACAATGCTGGCGCATACCGACGGCGGGGTGCCGAACCTGATCGTTACGCTGCCGGATTTGACGCCATATACGTTCGGCTATATGGTCTACTTCTTTGAAAAAGCTTGCGGTATCAGCGGTTACTTGCTCGGCGTTAACCCGTTCGACCAACCCGGTGTGGAAGCATATAAGAGAAACATGTTCGCCCTTCTGGGCAAACCTGGTTATGAGAAGGAAAAGGCGGAGCTGGAAGCCAGACTCGGCAAGTAAGCCGGACGCTGGACGAAGCGGCAAAACAAAGCGGTTCACCCTGCCGGGTGATCGCTTTTTTTGCAAGCAATGTGCCGCAAGGCCCGCTTACGTGTGGAAGGAGGCGGCCTGAACCCGCATGTTGATGCAATATCGAACGGTGAAACGACTGGGCACTGCCGAGATCGTCATCAAGAAGTCCCGCTTTATCGGATTTGCCAAACCGGTGCACGATGAAGCGGAAGCCGTTGCTTTTATCGAGAGCATTAAGAAGGAGCATTGGAACGCGACCCATAACTGCTCGGCGTATTTGATCGGGGAACGCGATGAGATTCAGAAGGCGTCTGACGATGGGGAGCCGAGCGGGACGGCGGGTAAGCCGATTCTGGAGGTTATCAAGAACCAGGGTCTGAAAAATGTGGCCGTTGTCGTCACCCGTTATTTCGGCGGGATTTTGCTCGGCGCAGGCGGTTTAGTCCGGGCCTACACCGACGGAGCGGTCGCCGGACTGGCCGCGGCGGAGCAGGTATATAAGGTGCTTCACCGGGAAGTGCGGGTGACAATCGATTACACGTGGCTCGGCAAGGTGGAGAACGAGCTGCGCGGCCGCGGGATGATGATGGAAGAGACCGAGTTTACGGATAAAGTGACCTTGCGTTGTTTGCCGCTTGCGAAGGATGCCGATCACTTCATGGCATGGATGATCGACCTGACACAAGGGCAAGGTGAAATTCAAGAAGGTGAAAGTCGATACGTCGAGCACGCCGAGCTTCCTGCATAGGAGGCCGGCGGCTTGTAGTATATATCATTCATTTCATATGGGCCTAACTATAATGGGAGTTGAAACCACGTGGCACGAAAAGCAGTTGAGCAGGAGCTAAGCCGCCAACGTATTTTGGATGAGGCACGCCATTTGTTTGTCAAACACGGCTATCATGCTTTAACGATGCGAAGCATCGCAAAGTCGATGGGCTACAGTCACGGCGCATTGTATTATCATTTTAGCGAGAAAGCGGAATTGTTCTACGCCCTGGTTACGGAGGACTTCCGGATGCTGCTGGAACGGCAGAAGGACATGCTTCGCCGCACCCGGCTGGGCGATATGGCGCAGCTTGAGAAGCTGATGCTGGAATTCATCAAGTTCGGTTTGGACAATCCGAATCATTACGAGATTATGTTTATGATCAAGGATCAGGAGCTGCAGCGCTATTCACGAACCGAACAAGCGCAGTGCCTGGACTTGTTCGCTACCGTGGTACGGTCGGTCGTTGCCCGCCAAAAAGACGATAAGAAAATGTACAGTTTGCCTTGGAGCTTGTTCATGTCGATGCACGGATTCATTTCGTATAATATTCATTACAATCAAACGTTCGAAGACGTCCGCAAGTTGGCAGAGCAGCATGTCAAATATTTGTGCGAGGGGCTGCGAGGGTGAACATCCTATAGAAGCGGCAACCGAAGAACTTTTGCAGCCCCACGCTTCAGTGCAGTAAAGTATATTTACCTGTTCGCTTTGGAACTCATCTTTCTCGAGACGCTTACCCGCGTATAAACTTTAACAGACAAGTGCGTTCGCGCGGCCCGTCGAACTCGCAGAAGTAAATGCCCTGCCAGCGTCCCAAGACTAGCCTTGAGCCTGCAACCAATACGGTTTGCGAAGAGCCGACGGTCATGGCCTTCAGGTGGGAAGCGGTGTTGCCTTCCGCATGGCGGTATTTCGGATGCTCCCACGGGTAAACTTCGTCCAGGCGCATCAGTACGTCGTGCCGGACGTCCGGGTCTGCATTCTCTTGTATCGCAATGCCCGCCGTCGTATGCGGCGAATAAATGACGGCGATGCCGTCTTCCATTTGTTCCTGCTTCAGCAGGTCATGGACTTGGCGCGTGATGTCGATCATTTCGCTGTGCGCGTTCGTCCGCAGGTGCAGCTTATGGATCATAGCGGTTCCCCCTCTGTAAGGTAACGTCGTTAAACATTATATTACACAAGGCGCGGACGCTCCAAACATGGTACAATAAGTGGCGATACGGAAAAGTAGGCGGGAGGGAGACGCGAAAGATGGATCTTACGAAAAACACATTGGAAAATACCGATTTCATGATCGAGGAAATCAAAAAGAAGCTGCGTATGGCTTCTGGAGCGGCTTTGAAGGCCGTGTCGTTGAACGATACGCAATATGAAGATTTGCGTGACATTTACGACATGGTGGCCGGTAAAAACCAATTCAGCATCAGTGAAATAGAAGCGATTACAACCGAGCTCGGCCGGCTCCGCCGCTAACGGAAGGAGCCAGGCGCCAACCCGGTCCGGAAGATCGACAATGGGGGTAAGTACACATCTTGCCGGCTAAGCGGGACGACCGTACAATCAGATGAGACGAAGGCCTCGTACAATATATCGTTAACGCCAAACCGCCTGCGGCTTGGCCTGACGATCTTATTGGAGGTGGGTGTAGATGCACAAGGCAGTTGGCAAGCAAGAAGTCGCCAAGCTGGTGGGGAAATCCATTTATGCGGTTAAGAAGGACGGTTCAGTCGTTAGCGGCAAGCTGGTTCAAGTAAGCGGCGGCGAGCTGCGCGTTGCAGTTGGCGGCGGTAAAGACAAGAAGGTACGGACTTCTGCGGTGATTCCACTCGTTTTGTTCGATCTGCTCGCAATCGGTACAGCTCCATTCGCTGGCGGCTTCGGAGGCTTCGGAGGCTTCGGAGGTGGCTTCGGAGGTGGTTTCGGAGGTGGTTTCGGAGGCGGCTTCGGAGGCGGGTTCTCGGAATTCGGATTTGGCGGACCGTTTATTTGGTAACATGCATCATTCCAAGACAAAGACCCATTCGCGTTTGTACAGGCGCGAACGGGTCTTTGTCTGTTAGCGGATGAATCAGAGCACTGCGGCCTCGGTCCGCATATATTTGCCGATAAATGCAGTCATTGTGCGCTGATAAGTCGTCTGATCGACCTGGTAAGATTTGCCGTGACCGGCGTTCTCGACGATGAGCAGATCCTTCTCGCTGCGGCAGTTCTCGTATAAAGTGTGAACCATCTCGCAGGGAACGAACCTATCCGCGGCTCCATGGATGAACAGAATCGGCACCCTCGCTTTGCGCACCTGAACGAGCGCGGAAGCTTCGTCGAAGGCATAACCTGCTCGTATTTTCGTCAGAAGACTGGTACTCTGGAGCAACGGGAAACGGGGCAGACGATACATGCGCTGCAGTTGGTAGCCAAGCTCGTCTTTGGCGGACGTATACGAGCTGTCGGCGATCACCGCCTTCACTTGATCGGGCAGCGGCTCTCCACTGGCCATCAACACCGTAGCTGCGCCCATCGATACGCCGTGCAGTATAATAGCCGATCGATCCCCGGCATGCCCTACGATGTAATCGATCCATTTCAAGTAATCCCGGCGTTCCAGCCACCCGAATCCGATGACGTTACCTTCGCTGCGCCCATGGCCTCGATGATCGGGCATCAGTACGTTAAACCCGAGCTGCTCATGATAGTATTTCGCGAAAGCACCCATCTGCTTCGCATGGCCCGAATAGCCGTGTGCCAAAATCACGGTATGGGCTGCAGGCGCGCCGGCTTCCAAATAATAGCCGCGGAGCTTTAGCCCGTCGTCCGATACAATCTCCACCTCCCGAAAAGACTGCGCCTCGATCCAGGCTTGAGTTTCGGGAGCGAGAAAAGGTTGATCGGATCTCAGATCCGGGGTCTTGGCGAGAAAAGCTTTCGCGTTGCGGACTACGGCCTTGTTGTAAAAGTAAAAGCTGGCGGCGATGTCGGCTAATACCATAAATGCGATAATAACGATCAAGGCGCTTAGCAACGTACGTTATCCCTTTCCTTCTTACTCAAACAACGACTTGTACCGGCCGTACCCTTCGCGCTCCAGATCCTCCTTCGGAATGAAGCGCAGTGCAGCGGAATTAATGCAGTACCGCAGGCCGCCAAGCTCCCTGGGTCCGTCGTTGAACACGTGGCCGAGATGCGAATCCGCTTTGCGGCTGCGAACCTCGGTGCGGATCATGAAATGGCTGTAATCTTGCTTTTCCTCGATTATCCCGCCCGAGAGCGGCTTCGAGAAGCTGGGCCAGCCGCAAGCGGAATCGAACTTGTCGCGCGAGCTGAACAACGGTTCGCCGGAAACGATATCGACGTACAAGCCTTCGCGGTGGTTATCCCAGTATTCGTTGCGGAAGGCCGGTTCGGTGCCGTTCTCCTGCGTTACCTTCCACTGCATCGGGGTGAGCCGTTCTAGCAGGTCGGCTTTATCCTGGTCGGTGCTCCAGTGCGTCTTCAGGAAATCGTCGCGCCCGGAGCCGCGCCGGTACATCTTGTACCGCAGCGGATTTTTCTTGTGGTAGTCCTGATGGTATTCTTCCGCCGGATAGAACGTGCCGGCAGGCTCGATCGGCGTCACGATCGGGCGGTCGAATCGGCCGCTCTCCTGCAGCTGCCGTTTGGACGCTTCGGCCGCTTGACGCTGAGCTTCGGTATGGTAGAAGATGGCTGTTCGATACGAGGAGCCCCGGTCGCAAAACTGGCCGCCCGCATCTGTCGGGTCAATCTGCTGCCAGAACAGCTCCAGCAGCTCTTCATAAGGAAAAACGTCGGGCTCGAACGTGATTTGCACGGCTTCCGCATGGCCCGTCGTATCGGTGCACACTTCCTGGTAAGTCGGGTTTGTCGTGTGGCCCCCGGTATAGCCTGAAACGATGCTGACGATGCCCGGCCGTTCCTCGAACGGAGATACCATGCACCAGAAGCATCCGCCGGCGAAAGTGGCCAGTTCGGTTTTGGTTGACAACATGTTCGTTCACCTCGCAGTTGATATTGATTATTCAATCCTTCCATTATAGCTCAATCTGTCAGACGGTTCACCCGTTAGCTCTGCACGGGGCGATTACCCGAACCGCTTTCCGTTGACGTAGTAGCTGTCTTCTTGATAGGCGACAAAAGCGATTTCCGCCTCCGAGATACCGACGGTCTTCAAATGGGCGTCCACCGCTTGGGCGAAACGGTCGCGAACTTCTTGACCGCGCTCGAACCATGCGACTTCGATGAATGGAAACGAAGGCACCAATTCGCCGTCGAAGACGCCGGTCGTCTGGAGACACTCGATCGTAAAGTTGTCCGTCCCGCAGTCGCATACGCGGGCCAGCTCGTCGACGAGCGGACGGCTAATGGCGCGTACGAATTCCGTAGGGATGCCGCGTGTGATAAGATGGGGCATGAGTCCACGCTCCTTGTCAGGTGGTAGCATTCCTTCTATTGTAACAGAGAGGCGAGGAGCGTCTCAATGGGCGGCGATGCAGCGGCAGTTCGGGTAGGAGTATGGCATGTAGGCGAAGAGGCTCTCCGAAGGTCCGTTGACCGAAGGACAGCCTCTTGGCTTATCTGCTTTTGATTAAAAGTTGAACGGCTTCCGCCACTACTTTGCTTGTATCTCCGCCGGTTTCCTTCTCGTCGAGGATGCATTGTTCCAGGTTTTTGGCAACGATGCAGGCAATAGCTTTATCGGCGGCGTTTCGGATTGCAGAGATTTGAGCGACAACTTCCTTACAATGCTTCTCTTCTTCCATCATATTTAATACGCCGCGAACTTGTCCTTCCAGCCGCCGCATACGCTTCTTCAGATCGTCGTCATAATTCATAGCGATCCCAATCCTCCTATGACCCAAACCTGTGCCAGTATAAGTATTATTATGCCGGATTTGTCTGGTTTGCACAATAGAGCGGCTGGAATTTCATCACGTTAAATAAACAGGTTTACTTTCGCATCTGCGGCTTGTTTTGAATAGCGCCTTATCGTTCCGCTCTGGCCGCAGGCCATACGATGACGCCCTACAATATCGGCGAAAGCAGTCTCGCACAAGGCTCGCGAAACTTATGAAGCAGCGGTCGCCTCTCGTAGGCCGTAAGAGTCAGCCATCTGCTGTGCAGCATGTCGTTCTCGAACGTCTCCTTCAGTTTGACCGCCGTTTCGGTATCGTAGATGAACGCGTTCACTTCGAAGTTCAGCTTGAAGCTGCGGATGTCGATGTTGGCCGTACCGACCGTCGCGATTTTGCCGTCGGTCACGATCGTTTTGGCGTGGAGGAAGCCTTTTTCATACAGATAACATTGCACGCCGCATTGCAGCAGCTCGCCGATATAAGAGAACGACGCCCAATAAACCAGCTTGTGGTCCGGCTTGCTCGGAATCATGATCTTGACGTCGACCCCCGAGAGGGCTGCCATTTTCAAAGCGGTGATGAGGCTTTCGTCCGGAATGAAGTAAGGGGTCTGGATGTAGATGTGCTCCTTGGCGTTGACGATCATCTTGAGGTAGGCGTTCTTGATCTGCTGCCATTCCGAGTCCGGCCCGCTGGAGACGATCTGCATCCCGACACGGCCCGGATGCTGCCCTAGCGGGAAGTAGCGCGGTTCGATCAGCACCTGATCGCCCGTCGCAATTCCCCAATCGAGGAAGAACAGCGCCTGCATGTGGAGCACCGAACCGCCTGCCAGCTTCAGGTGTGTGTCCCGCCAATAGCCGAACCGTCGGCTCAGCCCGAGGTATTCATTCCCGACGTTAAAACCGCCGACGTACCCGATCTGTCCGTCGATGATGACGAGCTTGCGGTGGTTGCGGTAGTTGACCCGCAGGTTCACATAAGGAATGCGGGAAGGGAAGAAGGCAGCAACGCTGCCTCCGGCCTCTCGCAGGTTGTGAAAGAAGCGGCGCGGCAGCGAGGAGCAGCCGATATCGTCATAGAGCAGGCGGACTTGAACGCCTTGCCGCGCTTTTTCCGTCAGCGCATCCACGAGTCTTTGCCCCAGGCTGTCATTGCGAATGATGAAGTACATGATATGCACGTGATCCTTCGCTTCCCGGATATCCCGCAGCAGCGCGTCGAATTTCTCATTGCCGTCGGTGAAAATTTCCACTTCGTTATCCTGCGTGTACAACGCATAAGCGCTCGATAAATTCATATAAATCATATCCTGGTAGTCGGCGGTGTCCGGATCGTGATAGGGAATCCGGTTCATGCGCAAATCTTCCTTCTGCTGCTCGACGAGCGTATCGACGATCCGCCGTTTGTCGTCCTTCAATCGGTAAATCTTCCGGCGGCTCAAGTTTTGGCCGAGAATCAAGTACAGAATGAAGCCGACGCCCGGCAGGAAGAGCAATACCATCATCCAGGCCCACGTGACGCCTACGTTGCGCCGCTCGAGAAAGATGACGGCTATCGCCAGCAGGACGTTCAGTATGGAAATGACGGAATACCCGTTCTTGATAATATCCATGAGCGGTCAGCCCCTCGACTATGAATGATATACGCCTGTGAAACATGTCCACTCCTCATAATAATACAATTTATTCGAAAGTGAAACGACGCCGGATGCGTTATGAAGATTTCCAGCCGCTCATCAAATGTTTCTGATACTTGGAACGGGATTATCGTGAGACGGACGGCGGCAAAGTTATTTGGCCGGACGGGTGTCAGGAAATGATTATCCATTATGGGGCAAGCTATGTGTCGGAAGAATGCTGAAGGCTGGATCGATCCGGCAGACGCAGGATGTCGTATTTATACAAGACGAGCAGGTAGTTCCGTGATAGAGTGGGGATATGCAGACACCATAAAGGGAGGAATCGCGATGATTCGTAAAATTGCAACAGCAGCCGTTTATGTAGAGGATCAGCAAAAAGCGAAGACGTTCTGGACGGAAAAGGTCGGCTTCGAGCTCGTTCGCGAAATGTCGATGGGTCCGGGCGGCAGCTGGCTTGAAGTAGCGCCGAAAGGAGCGGAAACGGCGCTGGTTATATACCCGCGGACGATGATGAAAAACTGGCAGGAGCTGAAGCCTTCGCTCGTATTCGAATGCGCCGACATCGATGCGACGTATCAGGCGATGAAAGCGAACGGCGTTCATTTTGAAGCGGAGCCGAACAAGATGCAGTGGGGCACATTCGCTATTTTCCATGACGAGGACGGCCATTCGTTCGTGTTGAGGGGGTAATGCGGCCGCCGTCCGCCACGGATAAGAACAACACAACAGTTGCTTATTTCCCGATGTTTAGCCCGATGATTTCACGTACTTCTCCTGACGCAAGCGGAACGCCGACCACGTATCGTCAATGGAGATCAAGGAGACGCCGATGTAACCGGCTTGCTGTAAAATTTCCCAGCCGCTGTCACGCGTGATGTCGGATTTCAGCTTCGAGCTTTTTTTCGGGTAGGCGACCCAGAAGATAGCGGCGTCTTTCAGCTTCGGCAGTACGTCCGGCGCGAGACGCTGCAGCTCGGCCTGATTGCGGGCGAACATCAACAGCAAGTCGGCTTCACCGGCAAGCTCGTCCATGACCTCCGCGTCATCCGGCAATTCCTCCGCGGGTAAAGCAAACCCGTCCGGCGCGTTCACGACGGCGATCCGGTGGCCGGGTTTAATCAACAGCTTTTTGACAAGACCCACACGATTCATCCTCTCATCGATATTTCTTGCTATTTGTTTACTCGATATCGGCCGGGTACACGAGCCCGATTTGCGCCCTTGCCTCGTCCATGATTCGCATCGCGGCCAAGGAAACGGCATGGGAGTTGATTGCAGACTCGCGCTCACCGCTGCGAATGAGCCGGATAAATTCCTCGATCTCGTAGAACATCGTATGCTGCGCTGAGGGGCGCGTCACGTCTTCGATCAGGCCGTTCCGGTAGCGGAGCTCCACCTTCTCGGGTTGGTTGATCTTGTCGATCACCAGACTGCCGTCTTCGCCGTGTATTTCGGAGGGCAGTGCAGAGCTGGTGATCTTGGAGTACATGACCACCGCGTCCATGTCCGGGTACGAGAGCAGAATGCTGCCCGCGCCGTCGACGCCGGAGTCCAGCATCACGCCGGTTGCTTGAATGCTCTTCGGAGCGCCGAAGAGGGCGACCAACGGATACAGGCAATAAATTCCCAAATCCATTAAAGCTCCGTTGGAGAAGGTCGGATTGAACGCGTTCAGGACGGTTCCGTTCCGGTAAGCGTCATAACGGGATGAATATTGGCAGTAGCTTGCAAAATAACGGCGGACTTGTCCGATTTTGGATACGTTGGCGCGAATCGCGGAGAAATTCGGAAGCAGCGTAGTTTTCAACGCTTCCATCAGAACGATGCCGCTCCGCTGTGCCGCTGCGATCATCGCTTCGAGCTCCTTCGCATTGGAGGCGATCGGCTTCTCGCACAGGACATGCTTGCCGCCGTCCATAAGGACGATCGCTTGCTTAGCGTGGAACGAATTCGGGCTCGCGATATAGACGGCATCGATCGAATCGCTTGCAGCCATCGCCTCGATATCGGTAAACACGGTGGCGGCTCCCCACTTGGCGGCGAATTCGCGGGCCCGCTCCTCCGTTCGCGAATACACCGCCGTTAACGTAAAATGCTCGGCGGCTTGCGCCGCTTTCAGGAACTCTTCGGTAATCCAGTTGGTTCCGATAATGCCAAATCTAATCATCAGTTATTCCTCTTTCTTCTTATGATTTCGATCGTCAGTCTGACTGCCACGAGCTTTTGCGCGAACTGATTTTTGCGCTCTTTTCCGTTATTCGCCGGCCAAGCTCTTCCTCCTGCAAGATGCCGTCCTGCCCGTGCTTCGTCCCCCAGGTCAAAGCGGAAAAAAATATTATGAACAAACTGCCGATGGTGATAACTTCAACAAAGCCGACTTCTTGACCGGCTTTAATTTTATAGATGGCAAATCACAACCAAGGCAGCGATCCCCGTGATCATGGCGACGATTTTTCGAGTATGCATGATTAGTTCTTTCCCTCCGCGAAAAATAATTCATCTACCGTAACTCCTAAATGTTTGGCAAGATCAAAAGCAAGCTGCAGGCTCGGGTCGTATTTGTTGTTTTCAATAGCGTTGATCGTCTGACGGCTAACCGCGCACAGTTCAGCTAATCGTCCTTGTGAAATTGGTGTGTCAAACATGTTTTACAGCAAGGGCGGAAAGGTTCGTTATGGAGAACCGTTATCCTCGCCATGAACGATTCACTTTTACTTCCAATATAGACAATAAGTATAAAAAATAACGATTTGAGCGTCACAAAGGTCTAAGCCAACCGAAGTGGATGGTCATATATTGATACCATCTTACAAAAGAGGTGATCCAATTTAATGGCCAATAGGTTTGTTAGACTTTCTCTTTTCTCGGGCTTTAACTTTACTGGGCGACGCATCGACTTTAGGCGCGGAGGCGTGGCGGTTCGAGATTTGGGAGCATTCCGTTTTAACAATGTCCTGTCCAGCTTCCGACTCCGAAATATCGCGATTCCGAGACAAGTCACGCTTATTTTGTTCTCGCGCACAAACTTCCGAGGGGCGTTCCGCGTATTTCGGGGATCCCAGAACGTAGCGGACTTAAGAAATTTTAATTTTAACAATGTAACATCCTCGTTCATTCTGGTTGGCCGCAGACTTACGAATAACGAGATTCAATTCCTTCGGAGGACGGGAAATCTGCCTGCTGACATCTTGGTGATCAACCAGTAATACAAAGGCCGGAAGGACGCATAAGCGTCCTTCTTTTAGCTGCTGCGGGCCTGAATCCTCCAGCTGCGTTGCAGTTACTGGGGAGAAGCGTTTCGGAAAGGACTTAGAAATGCCTTGGGGATGTCTGTTTCAAATCGCATCGGTTCACCCTTGGTGGGATGGAGGAAAGCTAATACCCGTGCGTGAAGTCCGAGTCGCCCGATCGCTTTTGATTTTGAGCCATATTTTTTATCGCCTACGATGGGATGCCCGATATCCTGCATGTGGACACGAATTTGGTTTTTTCGTCCCGTTTCGAGATGGACCTCCAGTAAGGAAAAGTTTCGGTTGGATTGCAGCACTTTGTAGTGGGTCACAGCGTATTGTCCGTCATTAGGAACAGGACTGGAGTACATTTTTAATGTGCTGCTTTCTTTCAACCACGACGAAACGGTGCCTTCCGTTTTCTTTACCGCTCCTTCTACAAGGGCAATGTAGGTGCGCTCCTGGACCATATCCTGCCACGAGTTTTGAAGAAGCTGCTGAACATGCTCGCTTTTGGCGAACATCATGACGCCGGAAGTATCCCGGTCTAACCGATGCACAATAAATATTCGATTTTTGGGATTGTCCGTACGAACGTGGGTCATGAGCTGCCGATAGGCGGTCATTTCGATCTCTTGGGGAGAAGCAATCGACAGCAAACCGGCCTCCTTCTGAATCACGATGATATCCTCATCCTCGTGCATAATGGTAAGCCCGATGATGGCTGGTTTTTCCGGCAGCCTATCCTTTCGAATCGTTACGGTTTGTTCGGGGCGAAGCGGGAAATTGTAGGCCGTCACGACCTGACCGTCAACCGATATTTGGCCGCGAGCGAGCAAAGATTTAACGGAATTGCGGCCGAGATGGGATATCTTCAATAAAAAAGGCAGCAGCTCTGCCGGTTCTTTGACGGTGTATACTTTGGTTTTAGCCTGGCTTCCGTCTGAATGCTTCTGTCTCTTGCTCATGCGGGATACCTCCTTGTCCACCGCTTGCGGGGACGCTGCGACTTTCGGAGGCGTTGTCTTTCTATTCATGCCATTCGCTCCGTTTCGTGTCATGGTTGCTACTACTATATCATGACCCCGTTCGTTTGCGAAATGAAATGCGCGCCGGCGACCGGATTTTGGAATGTGCATCTGAAGCAGGCCCGAGGAACTCTTCATTTCAGCGTACAAAAACTGGTCGCTACCCCGCCCGCGGTAATGGTCAGAATAGACAGCAGGAACGTTTCGGCCGACAGCAGCAGTCCTCCAAGGCAAATAATCAGGCCATCGACAATAAAAATAAGGACGCCTACATTTAAAGAAACCAGCTTCGAAAAATACTGTGCGAGCAAATCCGTTCCCCCGGTGCTGATCCCGTTCCTCAACATGATTCCGATTCCGGTTCCTACGATAAACCCGCCGATCACAGAGCTGCTGAAAGATGTCAACTTAATATAGTACAGGAAATGATAATGAAGCGGAGCCAGCAAATCGATAAAAATAGACGATACCAATAGGCCGTAGAGGCTGGTATAAAATATTTCGCGGTAATAAAACCAGGCTAATACAAAAATGGGGATGCTGCACATGAACATAACAACCCCCACTTTGGCGCCGGACAAGTAGTTAATAATGAGGGCAATTCCAATGAGTCCGCCATCCAACACCATAAAAGGCATCAGAAAAAAGTTAATGCCGATTGAAATCAGTACACTTCCGAAAAGTAAAGCGGAAATTTTTTGTGCAGACAAACAAACCAGCTCCCAGATCAGGCATGTCTGATTTATATGCAATTTCCAGGAAAACAATCCCAGTTCCCAGTAACACTTCCCGCAGCTCACACGTATATTGAGCTATACTCGGTGAAGGGGAATTCAAAATGGATGGGTTCAATCCACATGTCTATAGCCCTGGCTATGCTGTTCACAGACCTCCGTTTGCTTTTAGGCCGCCCAACGTACAACACTTTCAGCAATCGGCACAAAGCTTTATAACTCCGACCCAGGAGCTTCATGCCTTGCTGCATGCCATTGTATATCAAGAGGGATTCGCCAAGAAAGTAATGGATGCAAGTCAAGCAAGCCAAACGGACAAGGTCCGTGCGTTAATTCAGTCTGTTGGGGTACATGCTCCCTTTAAAGTACGTTATAATCCGACTGGCATCCATGTGACCTTACTCCCCCGGAATGCTCAAGTCTGCTTCAGTATTGAACTGGGCTTATGCTGGTGAGTGCTTGCAAGTCAAATACAAAAAAGCGCTGCTCCTTTGGATAGGGAGCAACGCTTTTTTTTCTTTAATTACATGTGTTTATCCGGAACGTGTTCCTTAGGAACCAATTGGTAAATATCCCCCGATTCCATCGTGTCGATCAGACGGTCGAGCCACAGATAATAAGCGATGGCTTGATTGATTTTCTCGATATCCGATCGGAGATAGTCCTGCAAAACCTCTTCCTCCGGATGTTTGGCCGACAGCTCGTTTAATTCCGAAAGCGACTTTCGGAGAGCAAGAAGATTCAGTTCCACAGCTTTGCGCCATTTAATAACGAAAAAGTCGGCAAAGGTTTGATGCCAGTCTCTTTCCACTTCATACTGGTCTTTCCGCGAGCCTTTTTCCCAAACTTTATTGACCATATTGAGATCGACCAGCGTGCGAATTCCTGTACTCATGCTGGTTTTGCTCATTTCCATGGCCTCTCCCATTTCGTCGAGGGTCATCGGTTTATTCTGAAAAAACATTAACCCGTAGAGTAATCCGGTAGAAAGAGTAATTCCGTATAAATCCATATTTTTGCCGATTGATTCAATAATGCGTTTGCGCGCTTTTTGAATCGACTGTTCATGCGCTGCAGAGATGCCAGTCAATTCGTTAATCACTTCACCCACTCCTCTGTCGGTGTCCATCCAAGCTGAATGCTGACTCTGATTGTAGCCTTATTGTAAGAAACAATGATTACAAAGTAAAGGATGGGATTGAAAAGGATACGGGAGGAAAAGGGAGAAACTTAGAGCAAACCATTTGTACAGTTATTACAGAACAAACTATATAAACGAATATAACGGTTGACACTGGCTTTATTTTTGCATTAGACTTGGTACAGAACTGGAAATGAATTGGAATGGGGGTGTCACCTTGGCTATCATTGAAGTTACAGACCTGACTAAAGTGTTTGGAAACGATCCGCAAAGCGTATTGACGTATCTCGATCAGGGTTGGAGCAAAGAAAAAATATACAAAGAAACGCGGCATACGGTAGGCGTAAATCGGGTTCATTTCTCCGTCCAACCGGGCGAAATCTTCGTCATTATGGGATTGTCGGGAAGCGGTAAATCAACGTTAGTCCGGTTGTTGAATCGGCTTATCGAACCGACACAAGGCCGTATCCTTATTCAAGGCAAAGATATCATGAAGATGAATCAAGAACAGCTTAGACAGGTTAGGCGAAATCAAATAAGCATGGTTTTTCAGAAGTTCGCGCTGTTTCCGCACCGGACTGTACTTGAAAATGTAGAGTTTGGATTAGAGGTTCAGGGGATAGAGAAAACGGAACGACAAAAAAAGGCCTCGGAAGCTTTGCAGCTGGTTGGACTCCAGTCATGGGCCAATAGCTATCCGGATCAGTTGAGCGGCGGTATGCAGCAGCGTGTCGGTCTTGCCAGAGCTTTGGCTAATGATCCGGATATTTTGCTAATGGATGAAGCATTCAGTGCGCTTGATCCGCTCATTCGTAAAGACATGCAGGATGAGCTGCTCGATTTACAGGAAAAAATGAAAAAAACGATTATTTTCATTACACATGATCTGGATGAAGCGCTTCGTATCGGTGATCGTATAGCGTTAATGAAGGACGGGGCGGTTGTACAAATCGGCTCACCTGAAGAAATCATGATCAATCCCGCGAATGAATACGTGGAACGGTTTGTCGAGGATGTGGATTTGTCCAAAGTTCTTACGGCATCCCATGTGATGCGAAGACCGGAGACTATCGGCCTGGACCGGGGGCCGAGGGTTGCTTTGCAATTAATGCGAGAGAGCGGCATATCGAATCTTTTTGTCGTGGACCGAAGCAAGAGGCTGCTGGGCGTCATTACCGCAGAGCATGCATCGGAAGCGGTGCGCGAAGGCAAAAGCCTGGAGGATATCGTCATCAGGGACACGCCTACAGTTGCGCCCGATGTCTTGCTTAACGATTTGTTCGATATATGCGGAACGTCCAAATACCCCGTAGGCGTGGTGAATGAAGCGGGCCGGATTATGGGGGTCATTGTTCGCGGCGCTGTTCTTGGGGCGTTGGCAGGCCACGCTTTGCCGAAGGAGGTAAGCGCGAATGACCATACCTAAGCTGCCGCTGGATGAATGGATTGAAAGCATCGTCAACGGTTTGGAGGACAGATTATCTGTTCTGTTTGATATCTTCTCCACGGTTATTGAAGGCATCGTTGATTTTTTTTCCTTCCTTTTCCTGCTTCCGCCCTCATTATTGATGGTGGTCATTCTAGCCGCTGTCGCCTACTGGTTTGCCAGCACTTCTCTTGCTGTATTTACTTTGCTGGGTCTCTTCTTAATCGATAATTTGGGTTATTGGGAACATACCATGGATACGTTGGCACTGGTTATGACTTCCGCCACGATTTCCATTATCCTCGGTGTGCCCTTGGGCATTCTGTGTGCCCGGGATAACAAGATTCAGAATCTGCTGACGCCTGTATTGGATTTCATGCAGACCATGCCGGCATTCGTTTATTTGATTCCGGCCGTAACCTTTTTCGGTCTTGGTGTAGTGCCGGGGGTTATCGCTTCGGTTATTTTCGCTGTCCCGCCTACGATTCGGCTGACGAATTTGGGCATACGCCAAGTGCCGCACGATTTAATAGAAGCCGGGGAAGCATTCGGATCAACGCCTAATCAAAAGCTGTTTAAGATTCAGCTGCCGCTCGCGGTTCCCTCCATCATGGCCGGTATCAACCAAACGATTATGCTGGCTCTATCGATGGTTGTTATTTCCTCGATGATTGGAGCGCAGGGGATTGGTGCGGATGTGTATCGCGCAGTTACCCAAATTAAAACCGGACAAGGTTTTGAAGCGGGTTTATGTATTGTTATTCTTGCTATTTTGCTGGATCGATTATCGCAGCATTTGGTCAAAAGAAAGCAGAAAAGGAGAGGGTAATATGTCGAATCCATCCAAATTAATGAAGGTGCTTGCGGTTATTGGCATTTCGAGTGTCGTTGCCCTGACGGGATGCGGGAAGGAATCGTCGACCGCTTCCTCCGAGTTTATAGGGGATCAGGTGGACTACCAAATCATCGGCATTGATCCCGGCGCAGGTCTCATGAAGTCTACGGAAAAAGCTTTGAAGGAATACGATTTGAAGGATTGGAAGCTTGTGGAGGGCTCCGGTGCAGCGATGGCCGCAGCGTTGGATAAAGCTTACAAAGATAAAAAACCGATCATCGTGACAGGATGGACCCCGCATTGGAAATTCGCCAAATACGAGCTGAAATATTTAGCAGATCCTAAAGGCGTGTACGGGGGCGATGAGCAAATTCATACGATTGCAAGAAACGGGTTAAAAGATGATCATCCGTCCGCTCACGCTTTGCTGGACAGGTTCGAGTGGTCGCCCGACGATATGGCGAAAGTCATGGTAGCCATACAAGAGGGGAAAAAACCGGAGCAAGCGGCTGCTGATTGGATTAAAGACAACGGTGCGAAGGTAGACGAGTGGGTAAAAGATATTCCAAAGGCAGAAGGGAAGACGCTTAAGCTTGCGTATGTAGCGTGGGATTCCGAGATTGCAAGCACGAATGTTGTGAAACAAGTGCTCGAAAGCAAGTTAGGTTATAAGGTCGAAATGCTGCAGGTGGAGGCCGGACCGATGTGGGCCGGAATTGCGGGCGGCGATGCCGACGCCATTGTAGCTGCCTGGCTGCCGACCACCCATAAAGATTACTATGACAAGTATCAAGGCAAATTCGAAGATTTGGGCCCGAATTTGAACGGTACGAAAATCGGCCTTGTCGTTCCTTCTTATATGAATATTGATTCCATAGAGGATTTGAAAAAGAAATAAAAGGCTCTTGCGCGCCTCGCGCCTATTGAACAAGATGATGGAGCAAGCGCTGCTGCCCTATGTATTTGGGTGCAGCGCTTTTTTGCGGGTTGCGGTGTGAAAGGTATGTTCCTTAGGGAGGAATTTTTGCATGTTTTTTGGTGAACCTGCAAAAGATAAGATGCCATACCGCATACCCTGAAAAAAGAGATTTTAACGAAACGTTGATATTCGTCTAATCTTGTCTTAATGTTCGCGCTGTATGATAAAGGTAAGTATTCACAAAGGGAAGGACGTTGGAACAACTATGATTTTATATCAAATGGCCAAACGGCTTGAGGAACGAAACCGGCTCCAGCACACGATCGAGCAAAGCGGCGGAGACGTGGATGCGCTCGTTACGCAGAAGGAGCTGGTGGAAGAGCAGCTGATGTCGCAAGCGAATATTTGGACCGAAACCGGGCAGGATGCATTTATGCTCGATGCGGTAACTCCGAATACGGATTGGATGCAGCCGGGAGGCGGCTTGTATGAATAAGGAAAATGGACGAAGGGTTCCATTTTCTTTTTTTTCTGTGAAAATCAAAATCCACGTTTGGTCGGACATCGTCTTCTAAAAGTAGCAGGATTTGCAAAAAATGAACAATAGGATGCCCGGGGCCCAACCTCGGATTGCGCCAAGTATAGGATTTAATGAAGTTGGTCATACTATTAAGTTAACCTGTTGGCGAAATATACTTGCGACCACCCTCTATATAAGGCTGTCTTTGCTTTAGCATGTGGTAACAGATGATGAGTATTTTTCGTGCAATGGCTATGCATGCTTTTTTCTTGCCGCGTCTGGATGCAATTTTCCAAAATTTCGTGGAGAGTTCGGTGTGCCTCGAACGAGCGATTGCCCAAGTCGCTTCGCATAAGGCAACTTTCACGTGACTGTTTCCCTTTACGCTCTTTGTACTTTTTTTTTACCCGCACTTTCATGATTTCCTGGCGCCACACCTGCCCAAGACGATAGCTGTTCAGCAGATGGGAACTGGTTCATGTCCACACCAATCTCTGCAATAATCGAAGCGGCGGTTGCTTCACTAACACCAGGGATCGTTTGTAGCAATTCGTACTCTTCGTGATAGGGTTGTAGGTGCGATTCGATTTTAGCTTCCAAACTCGCAATGGATTTCTCGAGAAAGGCGATATGTTCCCAACAATCCCGAATCAATTCCATTTGGTGAGTCGTGATGGTGCCCACTAGAGAATCTGCTACTAATTGCTTCTTGTTTCGTATGGTACCCTTCACGCAATCGTCGATATCGGGTGCATCAATGTAGCCTTGCTTGATGAGTCGTTGTAAAAGGTTTCGGCCAGATACACCAAATACGTCGGAAATGACAGTGCCCAACTTGACGTTGCTAGCTTCAAGGTACTTTTGAATGCGGTTCTTTTCAGCAGTCAGATTGCCAACGCGTTTTTTACGAAGTCTACATAGGTCACGCAGTTCCCGCAAATCTTCCGATGGTACAAAACTGCGCTCGATCAAGCCGACTCTCAACAATTTAGCGATCCATTCCGCATCACAGACATCGGTTTTACGCCCTGGGACATTTTTTATTCGCTGAGCATTAGCAAGCGTTACATCAAAGTAGCCCTCAAGAATGTTATATACCGGCTTCCAGTAGATTCCTGTACTCTCCATGGCAACATGGGATATGGATTTGGATTCTAACCACTCCAGCAATTCAAACAGGTTTTTTGTTAGTGTTCCGAATGTTCGAATTTCGCTTTCCACAGAGCCATCATCCTTGGTATGCATCGCGCAAACCACGATGGATTCCTGATGGACATCCATCCCTGCACAGTTTGGAATAAGTACTTCCATATGAAACAACCTCCGATACGCATGAATCATGGTGACGGATCAGCTCGAACTACAGCATTTTTCTGTACGCAGTCACTGAATGGGCTCTCAGGGCTAGCATCGGTTTGTTCTCAGAGCAGATCCTTACAGTTTTTGTGACGGGGTAACTCCACCATAAAAAGCAACGTATTACTTCACCATGGTGGTATTAGTATAGGAAGTAACTTCCATATCCAAACTTGCGTAAATTTTCATCAACGGTTTGCGATTAGGAAATCATGAATGTTTTTGTGTTCATACGTGTTTCCGTGTAGAATAAGGATACTTTACACCACTCGTCCGCGAGAATAAAGAGGTTCTGTATATATCATGAAAAGCATTGTATTATCCACATTAAACGCCAAATATATCCATACGTCACTAGCCCTGAGGTACTTGAAATCGTTCAGCCAGCAGGACTTCCCGGACATCCAAATCGCCGAGTACACGATTAAAGATCCCGCGATGAACATTGTCTCGGACCTGTATCGGCGCGAACCGGCGGTCATCGGCTTTTCCTGTTACATCTGGAACATCGAGGAGACGATTGTCGTCATCGGCATGCTGAAGAAAATTATGCCGGAGGTCGTCATCGTGCTCGGGGGTCCGGAGGTTTCTTACGATACGGAGTATTGGATGAAACGGCTGCCGGAAGTCGATTATATCGTCATGGGCGAAGGCGAGGAAACCTTCCACCATCTATTGACGGAGCTTCAAGGGGACCGCGCGTTCTACAGCGTATTTGGCCTCGCTTATCGCAAAGAAGACCGCGTCATCCTGAATGCGCCGCGGCCGAAGCTGGCGCTCGACCAGATCCCGACGCCGCATCGGTTTGCCGAGGATGTGCCGAGCTTGGCGAACCGTGTCGTATATTTCGAGACGAGCCGGGGCTGTCCGTTCAGCTGCCAGTTCTGTTTGTCGTCGATCGAAGTCGGCGTGCGTTATTTTGACGTGGAACGGACGAAGAGCGATTTGCTTTACTTGATTGAATCCGGAGCGAAGCTGATCAAATTCGTCGATCGCACGTTTAATATTAAACGCGACTATGCGATGGACATGTTCGAGTTTCTTATTCACAATCATCAGGGCTGCGTCTTCCAGTTCGAGATTACGGCTGACATCATGCGTCCCGAGGTGCTTGATTATTTGGCGGAGCATGCGCCGCCGGGCGTCTTCCGCTTCGAGATCGGCGTGCAGTCCACCAATGACCTGACGAACAGCCTCGTCAAGCGCCGGCAAAATTTCAGCAAGCTGACCCGCACGGTCACGAAGGTGAAGGAGAGCGGCAAAATCGATCAGCATCTCGATTTGATCGCGGGGCTGCCTGAGGAAGATTACGATTCGTTCCGCAAAACATTCAACGACGTATTTGCCCTCGGGCCGGAAGAGCTGCAGCTCGGCTTCTTGAAAATGCTGCGCGGCACCGGGATGCGGCATGATGCCGACAAATACGGCTACAAATACATGGATCACGCACCGTATGAAATTCTCGGCAACAACATCCTGCCGTTCTCCGACCTGGTGCGGATCAAGCGGGTGGAGGACGTGCTGGAGAAGTACTGGAACGCTCACCGGATGGATCACACGGTGAACTATTTGATTAAGCGGGAATTTACGTCCGCCTTCGATTTTTTCCAGGAGTTCGGGGATTATTGGGAGGAGCGGGGCTGGCAAAAAATCGGCCACCAGCTCGAGGATTTATTCACCCGGCTGCATGCATTTCTGAAGCATCGGGGGACGGAGGGACTCGAGGTGATCGAGGGTCTGATGAAGCTCGATTATTTCCTGAACCACAAGTACAAGCCGCGAAAAATCTGGTGGGATTTCTCGCTCGATAAAGCCGCGCAGGCGGAATATCTGCGGGCGCTCGCCGAGCGTCCCGAGGCCGTATCGTCACGATTCGCCGCGCTTGGAATCGGGGAGAAGGAGCTGCACAAGCACGTCATGATTGAAGTGCTGCCGTTCCGCCTCGACCGATATTTGCAAGAGGGCGTGCTGGACCGGTCGAGCGATCAGCTGCTGATCGTCTATTTTCCCCCGGACGCGTCGCTCAAGCCACAGCCGTTCACGCTGTCGCTGGAGCCGGCCGGGGCTTAACCGGCAAGTTCGCAAGAGGCCAAGAGGCGCCCTGTCAGGGGCGCTTTTTTGGGTTTTCATGCGCTCAAACGGATAACAGCGAAACGACGGCGGTAAAGGCGCAAGGGTACAAAAAAACCGTCCGGCCCACATAGCCGAACGGTTGAATTTAAGGCAAATAGCTGCGCAGCACGGTCATGCTGCCCGCGAGTGCGTAGTTGCCCAAGTTCGCCGGAAGCAAGAAGCATTCGCCGGCTTTCACGGCGAGTTCGCCGTCTGCCCAGCGGATTGCGCCCGTTCCTTCGCAGACGATATGGATGACGAAGCTGTCCGGCACGGTTTGCAGGCTCCATTCGCCTTCGACGCGGCCTTTTTCGGTGATGAAGAAAGGGGATTGGACGAGGGTTAGCCATTGCTGCGGTCCGCTCAGCTCCGTCTTCATATAAGTCGCGCCGGATCCTTCATAGGCGATAACGTTCAACGAATCTTCAATATGCAGCTCGCGCGGCTTGCCGTCCAATCCGAGCCGGTCGTAATCGTACAGCCGGTAGGTGCTGTCGGAGTTTTGCTGAATTTCCGCGACCAGTACGCCGGCGCCGAGAGCGTGCACCGTACCGGCCGGAATGTAGAAGCTGTCCCCGGCTTCGACGGAAATTTCATGGAGGCAGTCCATGATCCGGTTGTCTGCAATCGCTGCCGCCAACTGTTCGCGGGTGACGCCTTCTTGTAAGCCGTATATGATTTTGGCGCCCGGTTTGGCGTCCAGGATGTACCACATTTCGGTTTTGCCGAGTTCGCCTTGCGGCAGACGCTCGTAATGATCGTTCGGATGAACCTGCACCGACAAGTCGTCCTGACAATCCAGCAGCTTGATCAGCAGCGGGAAGCGGCCGTTTTTCTCGGAGAAGCCTTTGCTCCCGAACAGCGTTTTCCCGTATAACTCGCGAATTCGATCCAGTCCGAGCCCGGCCAGCTCGCCGTTCGCGACCGTTGTCGTGCCGTTCGGGTGATCGCCGATCATCCAGCCTTCGCCGATAGGACCTTCGGGCAGCGCTAAGCCGAATTGCTCCAAGGCTCGCCCGCCCCACACTCTGTCTTTAAACTCCGGATTGCATTTCAACGGGTATGGTTTCATGGTTTTGCGCGCTCCCTACTTTCGTGTCTCTTGAATCCTCTCACTTCTTGAAAATTATATCAATTCAAGCGGGAATGCGCTATAGCGCGAGAGACCGTCTATACAAAGAAAGCATCCCGCTTTTGGATCTAAAGGGGATGTTTCGGGTATACAACACTATCTTTTTTCAATAGCGATGACATAAGGCGGGCGGTTGCGTTGGTTCAGGAATCGGTAGGTGAGCACCTGGTAGTCCGCTTGCGGCAGGGCGGCCGCCCAAGCTTCCACGGCTTCGGCTTCTTCCGGTCCGCCCGGGTGCCCCGTGTACAGCACGATCGTGATGATGCCGCCGCGGCGCAGCAGTCCGGCCGCAGCCTGCAGCGCGGCAAGCGTGGAGTCGGGCAGCGTGACGGTGCCGTGATCGTGTCCCGGCAAATAGCCGAGGTTGAACGCCACGGCGGCGATCCGTCCGTGGTGCTCTACGGGAATGGCATCGGCCAGCTCCGCATGGCTGCGGAGAACGAGCTCCACCCGGTGCCCCGGCACTTCTTGCGCGCAGCGTGCCGCGGTGCATGCGATCGCTGTTTCTTGAATATCGAAGGCGTACACGATGCCCCCCGTGCCGACTTGCTTGGCCAGAAACACCGTGTCCACGCCGTTGCCGGCGGTGGCATCGATGACCGTTTCGCCGGCCTGTACGCGTTCTTCCATTAATTTATGCGCGAAACTAAGAATAGAGATGAATCCCAAGGACGAACGACTTCCTTTCCTGCATCAGTGTTCAGTCGTACAAGTTCTTAAGTATAGTCGCTTATTTCTTCACTTATTTCTTCACGGTCAGCCAAGCGGCCAACGTTTCCACTTCTTCTTCGCTTAAGGTTTCCTTGAAGCCGGGCATATCGCTGCTGCCTTCTCGAATCTGTTCCACGAGCTGCGCTTTCGATTTCCGTCCGCCGACCTTCGACAGGCTGGGGCCGACGCTTCCTTGCAATTGATCGCCGTGGCAGGCGAGGCAATTATCTTTGTAGAGCGGCTGGGCCTGCGCCGACACATCGGCAGCCGCGGGCTCCGCCATCGCGGGCTCGCTCGGCTTCGCCGGGGCGGCGAAGCCGCTGCTGCCGGAGCCGGGTTCCGGCTCCGAGGTTGCTACCGCCGGCGCCGTCACCTTGCCTGGCGCAACCGGCGCTCGCTGCGGCTCGGCCG
>NZ_VIDW01000042.1:0-37504 GCF_006519665.1 Paenibacillus sp. tmac-D7
AATTCGGGGAAGGTCTTCTTTCTTTGGTATAACAACATTATTTTAAAGCGCTGCCGCCGAACATAAAGCGGTATTCCCAGTGCTTGTTCTCGATACTATCGATCCGAACCCCGCCGGATTCCTTGGAGTATGTATGCAAAACTTTGCCTTCCCCTAGGTAAATGCCGACATGAGTGATGCGCTGATTGGCCTTGTTGGACGGGTATGACGATTTGCTGCTTCCGCGATACTCCATGAAGAACATCAGGTCGCCGGGCTTTAGGCTTTTCCAGTTCGTTGTCGTATTCCCAAGTGACTTGACATAGCTGCCTTGGGCGCGGGAATCGCTCGGGAGCGTCACGCCGGCACCTTCCTTGAAGGCTTGACGGACGAAGTCAGAGCAGTCGAAAGTACGGGTATTGGAACGGTCTGACCCATACTCGTAAGGGGTGCCCAAGTACTTCTTGCCAGCCGCGATTATTTTATCAATGGCTGCTGTCGTATCGCCCGTCGAGGGAGCTGTTGTCGACCCGCCGGAAGGCGTCTCGGAACTGATCGGAGAGGAGTCCGATACCCGGACGTATTTGCTGCTCGTTGAGATATAGCCGGTGCGGCCCTGGTCGTCTTGCACTTGATACCACCAGGCGTTGACTTTGGACAGGATGGTAACCTTTTCTCCGGCTTTGAGGTAACCGTATGCAGCTGAACTTGTATCAGGTTGTTTACGGAAGTTCACGCTGCTTGTAATCGTACCGGTGGCGGCGGCGTGGGCTTGATCGGCGTATGCGGCCAAGGACCCGACCGTAAACGTGGCGGCAAGGACAACGGCAACGAATTGCTTTTTCATAGAAATTCCCTCCTGCAGTTCTAGGTGTAGTGGTATGCATGTAAGTGCCGACGCTTCCACGATTGCCGGGAATCGGCTTCGTTCGTGGGACGCGACAACAAGTTGACAACGGACGGCAGACCGTTCCACAATGGAATTATAGCCAGATGAAAGGGAGACAGGTGAACGTCAACGATGAATACATGGACATGGGGACCGCTTGTCCTCCATTACAACATGCTGCTGATCATGGGTGCGATTGCGGCGGGCTACGGCGTGCTGCACCTGCGGTTGCTTCGGAGATCCGATAGAGGCATTGTTACGTCGATTGCCGTCAATGCGCTGCTTGTGTGGGTGCTTGTCTGGAAATTAAGTTTGCTGCTGCTGGATTTTCGCGCTGTATTGGAAAATCCGATGTCGCTGCTTTATTTTAACGGCGGTCGGCGCGGAGTTTGGCTTGCTTGGCTGCTCTCGGCCGGATATGCAGCAATCGCCGCTGAGAAAAGAAAAATAGGCAGATCTGTTTATATCGATTCGTTAGCCGTCTCGGTTTTGGGGGGGTATGCAATATTTCATGCGCTGCATTTTATAATGAGCGGCTTTCAGCCGGTCACATCGGGCATCATTGGGTCGTTGGGCGCGGCAGCCGCCATCGTTTGGCTGCGTTCCCCTTTGCCGGAGACCCATCGCGCGTCGGTGCAGAGGCTGCTAGTCATTGCGATTGGCTGGGTGCTGGTCATAACAGTGGCGAACGGCCTGTTTGACAAGCCGGGGGGGCCGCCTGCGGCGGGAACAGCGGAAGGAGTGCCCGGACTGGGCGTCGGACAGCAGGCCCCTGATTTCGAGCTAAAACTGCTGAATGGGGAAACCATCCGATTGTCGGATTACAGGGGCCAAACCGTGTTTGTTAATTTTTGGGCGACCTGGTGTCCGCCTTGTCAGGCGGAGATGCCGTATATGCAGCAATTTTACTCGGATTATGCAAGAGACGGCGTGGTGATTCTGGGCGTTAACGCGACGCATACCGAGGCTAGCGTACCGGTCGTTGCGGCGTGGGTTAAGGAATGGAAGATTACCTTCCCGATTGCGCTTGACACGACGGGGGGCGTGACGGATACTTACCGCGTGAATGCCTACCCGGCTACGTATGTCGTCGACCCCGGCGGCGTCATTCGGGAGAAGCATCCCGGGCCGATGAACGGTGATATGCTGATGTCGGCATGGGAGAAAATAACAAATAAAAGTGAAAAATGATTCTAATAGGGGTGCAAGCTCTTTTTCATTTGCATAAAAAACCTTACGCATGATACCATGAATCTATTGGCAGGTCATATATACGTTTTCGTGACATCACTTTTCAGTTGAAGGAAGGGAATCAGCGTGGCACAGACAAGTATTATTTTGCGTGTGGAGCTCAATCATGAGCAAGTAACGTTCGGAGATGTAGCTGCAACAATCAGTAAAGCAGGGGGAGACATCACCTCGATCGACGTTATTCGTCCCGGCAAGGAATCGTCGGTACGCGATATTACCGTCGATGTGGCGGAATCCGCCGAGTCGCAGGTGGTTGAAGCGTTGAAATCGCATGACGGGATCAAGCTGATTAACGTATCCGACCGTACGTTTCTCGTGCATCTAGGCGGGAAAATCAACATGCAGCCGAATCTGCCGATCAAAAACCGCGACGACTTGTCCCGTGTTTACACCCCTGGGGTGGCTAGAGTTTGTACCGCAATTCATGAAAATCCGAGAAAAGCTTACTCGCTTACGATAAAACGCAATACGGTAGCCGTCGTCACCGACGGAACGGCAGTGCTCGGACTGGGCGACATCGGTCCGCATGCAGCCGCGCCTGTCATGGAAGGGAAAGCGATGCTGTTCAAGCAGCTCGCCGGCGTCGATGCGTTCCCGATTTGTCTGGATACGAAGGATACGGAAGAAATTATTCGTACTATTAAAGCGATCAGCCCGATTTTCGGAGGCATTAACCTGGAGGATATCAGCTCTCCGCGATGCTTCGAGATCGAGACACGCCTGAACGAGGAGCTCGATATACCGGTGTTTCATGACGATCAGCACGGAACGGCTGTCGTCGTTATCGCGGGTTTGCTGAATGCCTTGAAAGTGGTCGGTAAACGAATCGAGAACGTCCGCGTTGTGGTCAACGGAATCGGAGCGGCAGGCGTATCGATCTGCAAAATGCTGCTCGCCGCAGGGGTGACGCGCTTGGTGCCTGTCGACCGCGAGGGTGCCATCGTTCACGGAGGCAGCTATCCTTACCCGATGTGGCAGTGGTTGGCCGACCAGCCGCAAGTCGAAGATAAGGCCGGAACGCTGAAGGACGTTATTCAAGACGCCGACGTGTTTATCGGTGTATCGCGGGGCGGTTTGCTGAACGAGGACGACATCAAGAAAATGAAGCCGGACAGCATCGTCTTCGCGATGGCGAATCCGGAACCGGAAATTGCGCCGGAGGAAGCGCTCCCGCATGTTCGTGTGTTTGCAACAGGCCGAAGCGACTATCCGAACCAAATCAATAACGTGCTCGTGTTCCCCGGTATTTTCCGTGGGGCGCTCGACTGCCGGGCACGGCGGATCAACGAGCCGATGAAGCTGGCGGCCGCCCGCGCAATCGCTTCGGTTGTTACCGAAGCGGAGCTGAACGAGCACTACATCATCCCGAGTATATTTAACGACAAGGTCGTGACGAAGGTTCGCCACGCAATTATCGAAGCCGCTATCCTAACCGGGGTGGCAAGACGGATTCCGCCGGATTTCCGGTAGGATCGTGCAGGAAGAGAGAAGGCGTGGCCCAAAGGGTAACCCCTTGATGAAGACAGTTTTTCAAGAATAAAAGAATAACCCTCCAAAACCACTGTTAAAGTGGAGTTGGGGGGTTATTTTTTAACTCGCGATACTACATCAATAGCGGATAGCCCGCAAGGCCAACTTGCGAAGAAACGCGTCGAACGCCCGTCCGCCCGGTCGGCTCCCGCCCGCTTCAGGGCATAAAGCCCTTTTGGCTCACGCGTATCCGCTGCGCCTCGAATCGCCGCGCGAGCTGCTCCCGCACGCGCAAGTACGCGCCGCGGTCGTACCACGCGTCGTACCCGTTCGCGCGATACAGCTCGCGCATACCAAGCCTCTCCGTCCGGCGCCCCTGGCTGCCGTCGCCCATAAAATAATCGTCGATCACCACGCGATCGACACCGGTTTCCGCCAGCCGGTCGGCCAGCCCGTCGCTGCACGGCAGCACGGGCGACACGGCGGCCTGCGTCGGCACCCCCGCCTCGGCGAGCCGCCGCAAGGCCGCGAATCGGGCGGCAATCGGCGGCGCCGCCGGCGTGAACAGCTTCCGGACCGACTCCATGTCGGTCTCAATGGTCAGGCTGACGCGGACGCGGGGCCCGAGCCGCCGCAGCACGTCGATATCGCGCGTGACCAACGGGCTGCGCGTCTGCACCATCACGAAGGCGAGCTCCTCGGGCGGGGATGCCGCCATGACCTCCAGCCAAGACCGCGTCAGACAGGCGCGGAACTCCTCAGGCTGGTAGGGGTCCGTCGCGGACGACATGAATACCGTAACCGGTTTTTTGCGTCCGGCACGCTTCAGCTCCCGGCTCAACAAGCTGGCCGTATTTGCTTTTACGTCCACCCAATCGCCCCAAGGCGAGCCGCGAAATTTCGCGACCGGCATCTCCCGCACATAGCAGTATGAGCAAGCGAAGGCACAGCCTACATACGGATTTAACGTGTGCGTGTACCCGCTCAAGAAGCCCGATGCGGGAAGGAGCAGCCGCTTGGGCGCTGTGACTTTGATGGATTTTTGACGGGACATAAGCTTCAGCACGAATCCTTTCCGAATGACTGTTGGAGCCGGTGGCCGCTTCAGAGGCTGCGCGCCAATAGAGAAACCCGATTCTCCGCCGCTGCAGCAGCATGGAAAACCGGGTCAGATGTGTGCTATTAGTCAGTGGAGCCGGTCGGCATCACTTCCGGGGAAGTCAGCTTGTCGTAGAACTCCGTAAATTTGTCCTTGTCGTCGCTGGAGCGAATGGCCATCGCGGCACGCGGGTGATCGTTCAGGACGCCGGCGATCATGTAAGGGATGATGTAACCCCACTCCCATTTCTCGCGCATCGAAATCATGTGTTTCTCGATAATGCCGAGCACCGGACGAAGATCGTATTTCGGGTTTTTCAAGTAGCTGACGAGCAGTTCAGTCGGACAGTTGCCCGCTGCGCGACCCATTCCGTAGACGGACGTGTCGAGGAACTCGACGCCTTTGCTCGCACCCGTGATCGTGTTGGAGAACGCCAGCTGCATGTTGTTGTGCATGTGCAGGCCGAGCTTCTTGTTCGGAAGCAGTCGTTGGAATTTGGACACCAGGTAGTCGATGTCTTTGTGATCCATGCTGCCGTAGGAGTCGACGACGTACACGACATCGACCGGGCTTTTGGCGATTTCTTCGAACGCTTCGTTCAGATCATTCTCCATCACATGCGAAAGCGCCATGATGTTGATCGTCGTTTCATAGCCGTAGTCGTGGAATTTTTGCACCAGATCGAGCGCTTTGTCCACATCTTTAATGTAACAAGCGACGCGGATCAGATCCAACATGCTTTGATCGCGCGGGAGAATATCCTTCTCATCCACACGGCCGATATCGACCAACGCGGAAAGCTTCGTACTGGTTTTTTGGGGGATGACTTCCTTCAGGAAATCCTCGTTAAGGAAGCGCCAAGGGCCGGCATCGGCACCTTTCAGCAATTTGGCCGAGTTTTTGTAACCAATTTCCATATATTCGACGCCGGCTTCGCTTAGACCCTGGTACATGTCCTTCACGAATTGGACGCTAAAGTCCCAGTTATTCACTAAACCGCCGTCGCGGATCGTACAATCCAAAATTTTGTGGTGTGTGTCGCGTGTCATCAAAATTACCCCTCTCCAAATTAACAAGTGCTCGCTGACATCTTTCGGGCTTTTAAGCTTTTTAGCTTTTAAGCGGTAAAGTGTTTTATTAATTACTAATTTTACACAGTTTTTTGTATTTGTCAATCATAACAAATTCCAGAACGAGTGGCAATTTCCTTATATATTGAAAAATCAGTCGGCCAACCGTTGTGCAGGGCGACCTGCTATCAAAATCTAATATCATATACAAATAGTATCTATAATGAGAGGGAGGAGGAACGCTTTTACAGGAAGTTCACTAAGAATAAGATCATTGATTCGGGAGGATCCAAGTACATTCGTAAAATCGCATCGTTTACCTTATTCGTCATGTTGTTCGTCATGATCGTCCCGTTCGCTGCTTGGGGCGCCGGACCGGTCGCTTCAACCGAGGCCGCGTCCTTGCTCGTGCAGGATCAGGACGAGCCGGTATGGCCGAAACCGCTCACGTATTTGGATTTAGGCGACTCGCTCGCAGCCGGGGATGACGCCGCCGCAAAAAAATGAATTTGCGCCGCAGCAGAACGCTTCAAGGGCTCAAGCGGCCGTGCTGCTGAAGCGGCTTTTGACCGGACTGAAATTCGTCAACTAGGCAGCAGGCGGCAGCCGTCATACCCAAAAAGGCGTTTCATCCTAGGGATAAAGCGCCTTTTTTTGATCCTAGGGATGCTTAATGATCTCAATACGGCCGATCAGCGGCAGCGGCTTCATATCCCCGTTGATCGCATTCATCATCCCGATCACGCAGAATACGAGGCACACGAGGTGGGCTAAAGGCACGAGCAGCAAATTGAGCAGAGGAATAAGTCCCAGTACGATGTTGCAAGCGATCAAGGCGAGCAGCAGCATAAGGCCTTGATTGGCGTGATACATCGCAAAGCGTGAATGGTTCGCGGCGATCAGCGGCACAAAAAACAACAGATAAGCGATAGCGGCAACGGCCTTGTTGGCCCGCACATCTTCCGGCGTCGGAGAGGGGGAGCCTTGCGGCGGCGTCTGTCCGGGGTCAGACATCGGTGGAACACCTCCTTTCTCAGGTCTGGATGCGGAAGAGCTTCCCAGATTAGCCGCTACCATCTTATGCCGATAGCCGTTCGAGTATGTTCGCCTTTCCGAGGAATAACCGTAAAGCGATGGGGCAACCTAAATCCAGCCATATCCAAGAAAGGAACGAGGCACACATGACCCACACCCCGATCTTTTTTCAATTCGAGACGAACCAGGAAGCTTATATGGCGCTTGATACGCTGGAGGAGCTTGGCTACAAGGTCAGCCTGCATACGGAGACGAAGAGCCCCGTTCTGCACGTCATCGTCGATCGCAATGATCTGACGTCGGCTCTCGAAGTCGCGCAAGCTCACGGCGGTCGGCTGCTGGAGGGGCAAGCATCTCCGTCCGAGATTTCGACGTATGCCATGGCATACGATCCGGACGGGCTCATTCCGATTCCCGCCCACTTCGTGAACGAGGTTGAACCGGATGAAGCCGAGGTTCATTTATCCGCCTCGGCTTACTCGAACCGCTCGAGCGGCGCCTACAAGGATGAGCACGCGAAATTCGACCCGTCCGGGGAAGATTACGACGGCTTCGACGCGGGTATTCATTTATAGTGGATTAGGCCAAAACCGTTGGACAAGTCCCACAACATTTGACCGGGAAAACAAAGTTGCCCTGCGCCTATTTTTATTAGCTCGGAAAACACTGTTTCTCTAGACCCACACCTCATTCGTTTGCTATGATGGGTTGGGACTTCGGGAATGATAGGGTTTTTCAATAGAGGATGGAGGGAAACGCTGTGGATTCCTATGATTCTTTGAAAGAGGGCGAAAAGGGCGCGTGGCTTAGTATCGTCGCCTATGTTTTTTTGTCCGCTTTTAAAATAACCATAGGTTATATGACCGGTTCGGAAGCGCTCGCGGCGGACGGAATTAACAATACGACGGATATCGTCGTTTCACTGGCGGTGCTGATCGGGCTTCGCATTTCCCGGAAGCCGCCGGATCGCGATCATCCGTATGGGCATAAACGGGCGGAGACGATCGCTTCGCTCATCGCTTCGTTTATTATGGCAGCAGCAGGCCTGCAGGTTGTCTTGCAAGCGGGCCGCAGCTTCTTCGCCGATGAGCGCACGGCGCCGGACATGCTGGCCGCCTGGGTAGCTCTGGCTTGCGCCGCCGTCATGTGGGGCGTGTACGTTTACAATTACCGGTTGGCCAAACGGATCGAGAACCAATCGCTGATGGCCGCTGCGCAGGACAATCGTTCCGACGCGCTCGTCAGTATAGGCGCCGCCGTCGGCATCATCGGATCGCGGCTTGGCTTTCCGGTACTCGATGCAGTAGCGGCGCTGATCGTCGGTCTTATTATTTTGAAAACGGCTTGGGAAGTGTTCTCCCATGCATCGCATACGTTGACGGACGGCTTCGACGACCAGCGGCTGAAGGTGTTCAAGCAGACCGTCAAGACAACGCCGGGCGTCAAGCGCATTAAGGATATCCGCGCCCGCATTCACGGCAACAGCGTGCTGCTTGACGTGGTCGTCGAGGTAAGCGCCGAATTGTCCGTCGGCGAAAGCCACGATATCAGCGATGAAATCGAACGGCGGATGCTCAGAGAGCATCGGGTGAACAATGTGCATGTGCATATCGAGCCTTTCGAAGAGCAAGAAAAAAACGGCAACCAACCTTATCGATAAGGGGTCGCCGTTTTTTTATGAGCAGCGCTTAAACAGAACGCGGTGCGGCAGGACAAGCGGATGCGCTTCTGGCGAAGGCGGCGGCCGGAAAACGAGTGCGCCATTCCGCGCCCGCGATGCCGACGATCAACGACCTCGCAGCCGCCGTGAAGCTGTGAAACTGTGAAACTAACTCCGTGCAAATTCCGCTGCGCTTTTCCCTGCCGTATACCCGGTTGTGAATGCCGCCGTGATGTTGTAGCCGCCGGTATAGCCGTGAATGTCCAGCACTTCGCCGCAAAAGTACAGCCCAAGCTTCAGCTTTGACTGCATCGTCCGCGGATCGACCTCCTTCAGGTTGACGCCGCCGCCGGTGACGAAAGCTTCTTCAAGCGATAGCGTGCCGTTCACTTCCACGGGAAACGCCTTCAGCAGCTTCGCCATATCCATCCATGGCTGCTTCGGAATGTTATCGAACGTGACGTCTTCCTTAATACCCGCCCGTTCGAGCACGAAAGGAACGAGCCGTTCCGGGAGGAGCGGTTTCAAGACGTTCTTGGCCGCTTTCTTCGGCTCGTGCCGGGCCAGCCGATACGTATCGGCGTACACCTCATCCACGCTCTTATCGGGAAACAAATCGATCGTCAGCCGCACGCTCGGGACGTTAAACTGCTTCTTCGCCTTCACGACGAACTGGCTGCAGCGCAGCGCGGCCGGGCCGGACAAGCCGAAGTGGGTGAACAGCAGGTCGCCTTCGTGTTCGACGATTTTCTTCCCCTTCGGAGTCCAGACCGATAACGTAATGCCGCGCAGCGATAGCCCTTGCAGCTCCTTGCTGCGAATCCACGGTTCATTCGACGTTAGCGGCACTTCCGTCGGATACAGCTCGGTGATCGTATGACCGGCGGCCTCTGCCCAAGGGTATCCGTCGCCGGTCGAGCCGGTTTGCGGCACCGACTTGCCCCCGGTGGCGATAATGACGGCGCGTCCGTTAATCCGTTCGCCGGTGGTCAATTCGACGCCCCATGCGCGCTCCTCATCGTACAACACCCGGCGAACCGGGCTGTTGACACGAATGGAGACGCCTTGACGGCGCACGCGATTCACAAGCGCATCCACCACGGTCTTGGCCTTGTCGCTCACCGGGAACATGCGCCCGCGGTCTTCCTCCTTCAAGCGGATGCCCATCCCTTCGAAGAAGGCGATGATGTCGCGATTGCTGAATGTCGCAAGAGCGCTATGCAGGAAGCGTCCGTTGCCCGGAATATGCTTGATCAGTTCATCCGGCTCTTTGGCATTCGTCACATTGCAGCGGCCTCCGCCGGAAATTCCGAGCTTGCGCCCCAGTTTATCCCCTTTGTCCACCAACAAAACCTTTGCACCGTGCTCGCTTGCAGCCACGCTGGCCATCAATCCGGCTGAGCCTCCGCCGATTACAATTACGTCATAAGCCATTCGTTATGCTCCTATATGGTTTCATTTGTTTTCATTGTACCGTAATTTTTTCCGACAAAAATAGTGATATTCCTGCAACGTGCTTTGACATTTTCTATAGCAGACTTCCATTATAATCGTTGTGCCAACCCTTGTAAAAAAGGAGGTTTGATCGTACCATGAATGCATCGAACGCGTTTCAAGCAGGCTCACGTATGGTAAACCGCCACTCGGGCAGAACGCAGTTGGACGACATGGAGAAGCGCATCCTGCAGCTGGGCGTCAAAAACCGGAGATTGATGAGGGACATCATGCAGAACGCCGAGGCGCTTCGAGCGACAAAAGAGGCGGTTATGATCAGTAAAACGCACATGCATCAACTGTGGCAGCAATTGAACGAGCTGCGCATTCTTCATCAATGCCCCTATCCATAGCCGAGTCCGGTCGTGAGAAAAAACGAGGTCCGAAAAATCGGCCTCGTTTTTTTAAATGTATTTATGATTATGCCGTTTGCGGCTGGGCTTGCAAGCTGCGGACGGTCAGGCGGGCGATACGCAAGTCGTCCGTTTCCTCGATGGTGAACTCGTAAAGATCCTCGTACAGTACCGATTGCCCGCGCTTCGGCGGAATTTCAACTTGCGCGTAGATCCAACCGCCGATCGTATCGTAGTCCTCGGATTGGATTTCGAGTCCGAGATGGTCGTTGACCTCGTCGATCAACGTACGACCGTCGATGGAGAACGTTGAATCGTCCTTCTTCTCGATGCTCGGCCGTTCGTCCGGGTCGAATTCGTCTTGAATTTCGCCGACGATTTCTTCCAAAATATCTTCAATCGTCACCATACCGGCCGTGCCGCCGTATTCGTCGATCAGCAGCGCGATTTGCACCTTCTTGCGCTGCATTAGCTTCAGCAGGTTGCTGATCGGCATCGAGTCGGGCACCTTGGTCATCGGCCTGAGGATGGTCCGAATATCGTCTAATCCATTCTGCGCCTTGAGCAGATCTTTAATGTGCACGAAACCGATAATATTGTCCTTATCGGGATCGCAGACCGGATACCGTGTACGCATTTCCTTGAGCGCGATCTCCATATTATCTTCGAACGGAAGATTGGCGTAAAGACAGCCCATGTCGGTACGCGGAATCATGATTTCGCGTGCGTTCGTCTCGGTAAATTCGAATATATTATCAAACAGCGTAAGCTCTGTGTTGTCGATAAATCCGCTTTTGTGACTTTCTTTCATGAGGACGCGTATTTCATCCTCGGTGTGAGCCGATTCGTGGTCGTTCGTCGGTTCGATCCCGACGAGCCGCAGCATCCAGTTGGATACGCCGTTCAGCAGCCAAATAAAAGGGAACATCAGCTTGTAGAAAAGAATAAGCGGGATGGCGGTCCACAAGGTAACCTTCTCCGATTGCCGAATCGCATACGTTTTCGGAAATTGTTCGCCAAGTGTAATGTGGAAGGCGGTAATCACCGAGAAGGCGATAATGAACGAAACCGCATGCATGGCGACGGGGCTCAAGCCCAGCCAATCCTTGAGGATAGGCTCCAACACTTTGGATATGGTCGGTTCGCCGACCCACCCCAGCACGAGGGACGTCAGCGTAATACCGAGCTGGCAGGCGGATAAATACGCGTTCAGGTTGCCCGTGATCGTCTTGGCAATGCGGGCGCTTAAATGGCCGCTTTGGGCAAGCGTATCGATACGGGTGTTACGAACTTTGATGATAGCGAACTCAGCGGCCACGAAGAAGCCGTTGAGCGCAATTAAAACAACAATTAAAACCGCGTTAATCAATAAAGGTAACGGGTCACTACTCAATCATTCCCTATCCCCTGAGTCAGGCGGATAGGTACACCTCCCTTAAACGATCAATTAAAAACAATAAATAATGCTTATAGTTCATTATATCGGAATGGAAGAACCCGCTCAAACCGAAGGTCTGGCCTTGAGGGTGCACGTCAACGTGCTGCGCCCCTGCTCTGCATTCGTAATGCCTGATTTCAACCCTATTGACGCGAATTTGCGTGATTTTGTGCGAAAACCGGTTTCGGCCCGTCTACTTTACCGGGGACTGCCTTGAAATTGGCACGACAGGTGACTGATGGAACAAAGCTTCAGAGGAAATACCACTTGCAATATTTTTTAAATTATAGTATGCTAATGATTAGCTTTATTAACCTCAATTACCCCCATCAGAATCGAATTCCTCATTTACTCGATTGTTTCCGCTCAAGAAGATTCGGAATGTGTCCCTGATAAGGAACGTAGGAAGTACGTGACAGGTAATCTGATTCACACTGGCGCGGTCTTCGGAGCCGCAAGGATGGAAGAGAGGCAGGGCTTTCATTGTTTTAGTTACAAGCGTTGAGATTCACAATAGGGGTAACCTGTTTTGCATATACAGCCTAGTTTTGCAAAGTTTATACAGGATAAAGTGTTTACAAAGAAAAGGGCTTCGTTCAGATTGAAAGTCGGCGAGGTCCTTTTTGTCGTTCGTTTCTTTGATCTGCTTTTGCGGAAGCGGGCGGTTTGGAATCATAGCTGCAAACGCGATTGTTAAATTGTTCCTCGGGGATTGAAGCATAAGGTCACTTTACATTGTGCCATACTTTAGGTAATACCGGTTTTCTTCAACCGTGGATTTGATTGTTTTTGTTAAAGCTCATGCATACTAAGAATACGAAGCAAAGGAGATAACATGCGATGGCGCAGCCGGATAAAACGCATAGCCGCGATTCCAAGGAGCAAGTTAAACAAGCCAGCCAAATAAACGAAGCGGATCAAGCCGGAGGCACGGACAAGAAACTGAACGGACCGAATCGTCCTTCTATCTAATTCCGTTCTCCAGAAGGAGGGTGTTCGATGAGCGACAAGTCGGAAGAGTCTTACGATAACGTCGAAACGGATATCAACTATAACCGCAAGAACGATCCGAAGCTGGATCCGTTCGAGATAAACTTCAAGCCCGAGTTCAAGTCGGAGCGCGGGCCTCGCGAAGCGTTCGTGAACGAACACGGCGTCTTGATCGGAGATCACGAATACGAATCGGTCGAATCGCCGCTCGAGCAATGGAATGAAGACGTCGATCCGGCGGTCATGTCCGGTGACGAATGGGTGCACCCTTATAAAGACATAGGCTTCCAAACGAAGGAAAACCGCGACTTGTTCGAAGAAGGCATCGTTCCGCAAGGCTACCCTTTCATGCATTCGGATAAAGACGTCGCCTATAAATCGTTTCAAAGCGGCGAGGCGGATTCGAAAGAGAAGGGAAGCAAACGAAGCAAGTCATGAAGTGCGGCGGGTTTTACACGGCACCATGATCGATTTCGGGGGAATGGCATGAGGAATAGGCTTTGCTTTCAACCCGCGAGCCGAGTATAATGGGGACATCCGATAGTTCATATACCTTTATGTTAGGAAAAGGAGTGAAACACCTATGTCCATGTCATTCGAAAGCTTTATGCGCGACTCGGTTCAGCCGATGCGCGATGATTTAACCCGAATCGGCGTACAAGAGCTTCGTACCCCCGAGGAAGTAACCGAAGCGTTGGAAAATAAAACAGGCACGACCCTTATCGTCGTCAACTCCGTCTGCGGCTGTGCGGCAGGCCAGTGCCGTCCGGGCGTAGCGAAGGCGCTTCAGCACGAAGTGAAGCCGGACCGGTTGTTTACCGTATTTGCCGGACAAGATAAAGAAGCAACGGCGAAAGCGCGCGAGTACTTCGCACCGTATCCGCCGTCGTCGCCGTCTATCGCCTTGATGAAGGACGGACAGCTTGTTCATTTCATCCAGCGTCATCAGATCGAAGATCGTTCCGCCGATATGATTGCGGGCGACTTGATCAACGCATTCGAAACCTATTGCAAATAATAGCGCGCTCCCAAACTCCCTTCGACTCGCTTCGGCGTCGTCGACGGGAGTTTTTGTATATGGTATAATCCGGTACAACGAAAGCGTAACATTCGGACTCCGAAGAGTCGAAGAGGAGAGGTGCTGTTGGGATGAGTTTGCAGCAGGATATAATTGCCAAACTCGGCGTGAAGCCGGTGATCGACACGGATGAAGAGATTCGCCGCCGGGTCGAATTTCTGAAGGAATACGTTGTGAAATCCGGGGTAGACGGACTTCTGATTGCGATCAGCGGAGGCATCGACAGCGCGGTAGCAGCAGGCTTGTGTAAGATCGCGACGGACGAGCTGACGGCGGAGAAGGGAAGGGAGTTCAAGACGGTCGGCGTGTTCCAGCCTTATGGGGAGCAGGTCGACATCTCGGACAGCTATGCGGTGGCCGATGCATTCCAGCTGAAGTACCGGGTGGAGACGAACATTGAAGAAGCCGTGAATGAAATTGCCTTGGAAGCCGAGTACGGCTTGAAGTCAATCGGCGTGCACCGCCACTTGAGCCGCGGAGGCAAAGGGAACGTGAAGGCGAGAACGCGCATGGTCGTGCAGTATGCGCTGGCGTTCGAGCTGAACCTGCTCGTGGTCGGGACCGACCACGCGTCCGAGGCGATTACCGGCTTCTTCACGAAGTACGGGGACGGCGCCGTGGACATTACGCCGCTCAGCACGCTGAACAAGCGGCAGGTGCGCCAGCTCGCGCAGAAGCTCGGCGTTCCGCAGAGCGTGCTGGACAAAGCGCCGACCGCCGGATTATGGGAAGGGCAGACGGACGAAGCGGAGCTCGGCATCAGTTACAACGATAACAGCGATTATCTCGAAGGCAAAACGATTTCGCCGGAAGCGCAGGAGAAATTGGAGCGGCAATATATAAAGACGGAGCATAAACGCGCTCCGATTCCGGGTATTTAATGAAGCAAACACCGTACATTCGGGCCAGTGTTCCCGAGCGTACGGTGTTTTGCTTTTCGAGCGGCTGATTTGCCGGGCTCATTCGCCGGCGCTGGGCAGCACGCGGCGCAGCACGCGGAACGTTCGCTCGACGATGTCGTCGATTTGCGCTTTCGTCGTGCAGAGCGGCAGCCAGTAGTAAATCGTATCCCCAAGCGTGCGGAGAAAGAGACCTTCATTCAAGCCTTCCAAATAAATATGAAAGCCCATGCGGTCTTCAAGGGCATAACGGGCGCCGAGCGCCACGTCCTTGTACAGGTCGAAAGCGGCAACCATGCCGAGCGTACGCAGATGGGCGACACCTTGGAACGCTTGGAACCTGAGGACGCGCTCGCTCAGATGCGCAGACACCTCCTCCACATGCTCCAGCACGCGTTCGTCTTCCAGGATTTGCAGCGATTCGAGCGCAGCGGCGGCCGACAGCGGATTGCCCGTGAAGCTGTGTCCATGCGTGAACGTCTTCAGCTTCGCATAATCATCGTAGAACGCATCGAATACGGCTGCGGTCGTCATCGTCACAGAGAGCGGGAGCACGCCCGCTGTCAGCCCCTTGGACAAGCACATGAAATCCGGCGATATTCCGGCATGGTTGCAGCCGAACATGCGTCCGGTGCGTCCGAAGCCGACGGCCACTTCATCGGCGATCAGATGGACGTCGTACTCGCTGCAGAGCTGTCTTAATCCTTGCAGGTACGAGGCTGCGTACATGATCATGCCGCCGGCGGCTTGCAGCATCGGCTCAACGATGATGGCCGCAATCTGATCGGCCGATGCGGCGAACAGCGCGCGAACGGCTTCGAGCGCCGCGGCTGCGCTGGTTTCCGCGTCGCCGTTCGGGTCGTTGCGCGGGTCGGGCGAGGGCACGCCGAACGCGGCAAACAAGAGCGGGCGAAAGACTGAGAAATATTGATCGACGCTGCCGACGCTGACGGCGCCGATCGTATCGCCGTGATAGCTGTTCTCCACGAACGCAAACTTCGTTTTACCGGCGCGGCCCGATTGCTGCCAATATTGGAACGACATCTTGAGCGCGACCTCGACCGAAGTGGAGCCGTTGTCGGAATAGAACACCTTGTCCAGACCTTGCGGGGTAACCTGCACGAGTCGTTCGGCGAGCTCGATGCCGGGGCGGTGCGTCAAGCCGGCGAACATGACATGATCGGCCTGGCGCAGCTGCTTCTCAATCGCTTCCCGGATGCGGGGATGGGCATGGCCGTGAACGTTTACCCACCACGACGAATTGGTGTCGTAATAACGGTTGCCGTCCGCATCGAACAAATAGACGCCTTCCGCTTTCTCGATGAGTATCGGATCGCGCTCGGCGTAATCTTTCATTTGGGTGAACGGGTGCCAGACGTAGCGGCGGTCCGCTTGCAGCAGCCGTTCTTTTTCCTTCGGATCCATCACACGGCTCCTCCTTGAACTTCGCTTTCGGATCGGATACGATAAAGCCAATCCACATTGTACCATTGGAAGTCCGGAAATGAGAAGAGGAGGAGACGTTCGATGATTATCGGAATCGGCACCGATCTGCTGGAAATCGCACGGGTGCGGACGATCCTGGAGCAGAGCTCGGGCGCGCGCTTTCTGGAGCGGGTACTGACCTCGCGGGAGCGGGAGCTGGCGCACGCCCGCAAGGGCCGGCTGGCGGAATTTACGGCCGGCCGTTTCGCCGCCAAGGAAGCGGTGGTGAAAGCGCTCGGCTGCGGCATCGGCAAGCAGGTGTCGCTGCAGGACATCGAGGTGCTGCCGGACGAGAAGGGCAAGCCGCTTTGCCGGATCTCGGACGCCGCGTGGGACCGGCTGTATCCGGCGGGTTCGGGGCCGTCCGCAGCGGACCTCGTGATCCATCTCAGCATCACGCACTCGGAGTCGGCGGCGATGGCGTATGCCGTGGTGGAGCGGATAACCTAAAATCCCGGATGGCGGACCGGGCCGGCATTCGGGATTTTGAAGGGTGAAGCTTATTGAAGCCAGGCTTCTTATTTCTTCGCCGCCAACCACTCGGCCAGCGCGCTGATTTCTTCCGGCTTCAGCTTGCCGTGAAAGCCCGGCATGCCGTTGCCGCCGTTCTCGATTTGCTTCACGATTTGCTCCTTGCTTAAGCGGGCCCCAACCTGCTTCAGGTTCGTTTTCGGCCCGACCCGGCCTTCCAGGTTGCTGGCATGACAGGACAAGCATGACTGCTTGTATACCGCTTGCACGGCTTCCGAGGCGCCGGCCATCGCTTCTTCCGCCGTGGCGGCATTCCCCGACTTGCCGCCGCCGAACGGCTCGGGACTGTTTTTCGACGCGCAGCCCGACAAGAGGCTGACAGCCAGCACTGCCGCTAGCGCGGCTGCTTGCATTCTTGATGGTTTGAGCTTCATTGGTTGACCCATCCCCTTTTCCATATGTGAATCATGACGCCTAGCGCCACCATACCCGCCCCGCCGAATGCGTCGATCAGGACGGGCGCATACCCAAGGTAACTCCAGCCGATCGTCAGCGCGACGGCGAACTGCCATAGGCTTAAATAAACAACCGGCCGTCCGAGCGAGCGGCTTAACCCCGCGTATACAATCGCAAGCAGCAGCCCTTTGCCGATATACCCGTCCAACGGATCGATCCAGCCGAATCGGGCAAGAGCGAATAGAACGCCCATGACGACCGGAACTGCCGCGATGACGATTACCCCGGGCGTTGAAGGGACAGGCCGGTTCTTCCGGCGCCGATAATAGAGGACCCGTCCCGTTAGCGTAACGGCGATGGCCGTGATGACGATCTGGGCTGCTCCGGGCTGGAGGAACTGCTGCAGGAACGTGAGAGCGGCCGATGCAATCCATGCCAGGCCCCATATGTACAAGTAAACGGCATAAGGAACCGCATCGCTTCTCGCATCCGACAGAGCCTTGGGATCGGCGTGTCTGCCTTCGGCGTTACCGCCCTTGGATAGTTTGTCTGCGGCTGCGCCTGCTTGGCCCATAGTTCCGTTCACCTCTCTTCATGAATGGATGTATCATTATGATTTGAGCGTACACGTTCGGAGACGCCAAGTCAAACGTACGGAAGAAGGGGAATGTAACGCCTTTGCTAAGCCAATATTATCGTTTTTACTCGTTTGGCGAATATCGTATAATAGATAGATAGTGAAGCCGAGCAAAGGAGACAACATGGATCGATCAACGCAAAAACATTACTTTTCCACCGAGCTGTTATCGTGGTACCGGCGTCATAAGCGGGATTTGCCTTGGCGCCGCAGCCGGAATCCTTATTATATCTGGGTATCGGAAATTATGCTGCAGCAAACCCGGGTCGACACGGTTATCCCGTATTTCAACCGGTTTATCGATAAATTTCCTACGGTGCAGGCGCTTGCGGAAGCGCCGGAGGATGAGGTGCTGAAGGCGTGGGAAGGCCTTGGCTACTATTCCCGTGCGCGCAACCTGCAAAGCGCCGTGCGCGAAGTGAATGAACGGTACGGCGGCGTCGTGCCGGATACGAAGGACGATGTCGCCTCGCTGAAGGGCGTCGGTCCTTACACGACCGGAGCGATTCTCAGCATCGCGTACAATAAGCCGGAGCCGGCAGTTGACGGCAACGTCATGCGCGTGCTCTCGCGCTACTTCCTGATCGAGGACGACATCATGAAGCCGAAAACCCGCGTCCGCATGGAAGCTTTGGCGCAGGAGCTTATCCCGGAAGGCGCCGCCGGCGATTTCAACCAAGCGCTGATGGAGCTCGGCGCGCTTGTCTGTACGCCGAAGTCGCCTCACTGCCTGACCTGTCCGGTCTTGGCGCATTGCGACGGGCGGGCGGCCGGCATGGAGGAGACGCTGCCGGTCAAGACGAAGGCGAAGCCTCCGCGCCCGGAATCGCGCGCCGCCGTGCTGATCGAAGGCGCCGGCCGGCAGGCCGGCAAGGTATTGATCCGGCAGCGCCCGCAGGACGGACTGCTCGCCCGCATGTGGGAGCTTCCGCATACGGCGCTGCTGCCGGGCGCTCGGACGGGCGAAGCGGGACTGCCGACTGCGCATGCGGCGCTGAACGCGCACCTGGCCGGAGACGGGATCGGGCTGGAGGCGCTTGCCTGGGTCATGGAGGCCGAGCACACATTCAGCCATATTCATTGGAATATGGACGTGTATGCCGCCCGGCTGGACGCGTCGCCGGTATTCGGCGAGGCCGGGCCGCTGCTGCCGTCGCATTATCGCTGGATCGGCCGGGAGGACATGGCCGAGCACGCGTTTCCGAACGTATTCATCCGGATTCTGAACGCATATTTTTCCGGAGAGTGCGCCTCTTCCTGAGGACGCGCCAAAGACCGCCCGGCCTCGGACGGTCTTTATTTAATGAATCATCTTTTTCAGACCTTCCACATTGCGGACGAAGATGAACTTTTTGTCGATCGTAATAATATGATCCTCCTGCAGCTCCTGCAGCACTTTCGTAACGGACTCGCGTACGGTGCCGACCATATTGGCCAGCTGCTGATGCGTCAGTTTCATGTTGATGAAGGTACCGTTCGTTTTGGGCTGGCCGTATTGCTCCGACAATCGGAAGATCGTTTTGATGATGCGGGACCGTACGTCGAGGAAGGTTAGATCGTAGATTTGTTCGTTGGTCTTGCGCAACCGCTCCATCGTGACTTCCAACAGGCGCAAACAAAGCTTGGGGGTTCTTTCCATGAAGTGGTAAAATTCAGAACGGACAAGCGTGTAAATCGAGCAGTTGTCCATCGTTTCCGCCGTAGCGGAGCGCTGAAGACCTTTTTGAATCAGCGACATCTCGCCGAAGAAATCGCCCCCGCGAAACAAGGATAGAATAATTTCCTTGGCGTTATCGATCCGATACACTTTCACAACACCGCTCTGGATTAAGAAGAATTCCTCGCCTGCGTCCCCTTCAAAAAACAAGATTGTTCCCTTCTTGTACTTTCGTTCGACAAATAAAGGCGCGATCGTCTCAAGTTCGGCTGCCGATAAATCTTGAAACAAGGGCACATGACGCAGGAGAGAGATCAGTTTACTCATGAACCTCACTCTTTTCCTAAAACTGGATGATTGATTAATATGACTAGATTATAGCGCGGAAATCCTTATTATACCAGCGCATCTTCGCCATACCGGTAAGGCGGGTGTTGAAAATCTCATTATTTGACATAAAAAAGACATGGACTCGGATAAACCGAAATCCATGTCTTTCTTCATATCGCGGCAGGTGTTACTTCACAGCAGCTTCGTAACGTTTGCCGACTTCTTCCCAGTTTACAACGTTCCAGAAAGCGGCGATGTAATCAGGGCGTTTGTTTTGATATTTCAAGTAGTACGCGTGCTCCCATACGTCCAGACCGAGGATCGGCGTTTCGCCTTCCATAATCGGGCTGTCTTGGTTCGGCAAGCTGTACACTTTCAATTTGCCTTCTTTGGTTACAGCGAGGAATGCCCAGCCGGAACCGAAACGTGTCGCGCCCGCTTTGGCGAAATCCTCTTTGAATTTTTCGAAGCCGCCGAGTTCGTTGTTGATCGCGTCAGCCAGCTTGCCGCTTGGAGCGCCGCCGCCGTTCGGGCCGATCGTCTCCCAGAAGAGGGAGTGGTTCGCGTGGCCGCCGCCGTTGTTGCGGACTGCCGTACGGATAGCTTCCGGTACGCTGTTCAGATCGGCGATCAAGGCTTCAATGCTTTTGGATTGCAGATCGGGATGGCCTTCCAGCGCAGCGTTCAGGTTCGTAACGTATGCATTGTGGTGACGATCGTGGTGAATCATCATGGTCATTTCATCGATGTGCGGTTCAAGTGCGTTGTTCGCGTAAGGCAGTGCTGGTAATTGATGTGCCATTGTCTAATCTACCTCCTAAGAATATAAGACTTCCAATATTTATTATCGCTTATTTACTATATAAAATCAACATTTATGTATATTAAGTGTTTGTACAAACATTACGGGCGCCGGTCATGCTCGTGGCCGCGACGTTCGATTTCGTGAATGATTTGACTGAGCATCGCGCTGCCCTGCGCGTTCAGCCAAGGGGACAAATCGCTCATCACCCGTTGATGATAGTGAAGCTCTTGCGAACTCCAGGCATTCGTATTCATATCGTTCAACTCATGAATTCGCCGAACGTCGGTGTCCGTGTGGTTTGATAGCGGGGTCATGTTAGTACCTCCTTCCGTATCCAAAGTTTACCGAAATTATCGTTTCCGCAGGAGTTCCTTTTTATGCATAAGGGAACCGAAAGAAGGGCGGGGGCGGATGAAGTGCCGCCGTCCGGGCGTTAGCCCCCGCTGGACGAAGACGAGCTGCCGATGCCGCCGTGGGAACCGGAGCTGCCGGATGAGATGCCGCTGCTTGAACCGGTCGCAGGGCCGGCAATAGAGGAAGAGGACGAGCTAACGCCGGATGCCGAGGGAGCCGGACCGGTTGAGCTTGAACCGGAGCTCGTATTTGAACTTGAACTCGTATTCGAGCTTGAACTCGAGTTTGAAGCGGAGCCCGTGCTTGAAGCTGAACTTGAAGGAGAACTGTCTTTGACGGAAAAGCTTCCGGTCCGGCTGCTTGTCGCCGGCTGCTGAGTTGTTCCTGAGGAGGAACTGCCGGACGGCGCCGGCTTCGAAGCCGATGCTGCCGCCGAAGCGTTCGCCGATTGGGGCGCAGCTCCCGGCGTCATCATCGACGGCTTGGTTGTCGCCTGAGCGGAGCGGTGGTAATAAGGCGTCGACCCGACGTAATAGATCGAGCTATCGTTGTCATAGTCGACCCAGCCGTTCCCGTCGTCACACCGGCCGTCATCGTCATCGTCCGCGCAATAGTTGTCCGGGAGAGCGGCCCCGGCGGCAGCACTGGCCGCCCCGCCGATGGCGGTTTCGGCGGCGCTGCCGGCCCCCGCTCCGCCCGCCGGATTGCTTACGGATGCAACGGCCCCGCTGCCGGCCGGGACGGCCGGCTGATTGACATCCGTGCAGCCGACGCTTGCGGTAAGTGCGGCGGTCGCTACGAAGAGACGTAACATTTTTTTGCCACGGGCGGGTGGTACTGCTGGTACTGCTTGATTGTTGTTGCTCACTAGGTATCGCTCCATTCCCGTCAGTCTCTGTACCCTTACATACGTTGGGAGCGTGCCGATTGTTTCAGGGGCGGTATTTTCTAAAATTTTCTATAAAACTTGTAAAATACCATTTTCTTTCATTGCGAATCCACTAGACCGATTCTATACTCGAATTATGGAAACTTTTGCGTAAAGGTCAAGCTTTTGGAGGAGGAAGTGGAAGATGGGAACACGCAGAACGGCGTGGTTTAGCGCTGGCATGGCTGCGGTCTTGGCGGTGTCCTCGCTAGGGTGGTTGGGGCCCGGGGGCGCCTACGGGCAAGCGATGGCGGCGGCGCCATCTGTCCAGCAGACTGCCGGAACGGCGATGGAGCATTCATTACATCATATACAGCCGGGAAAGGTGCTCGTTAAATACAAGGAGCGGCTACCCGCCGCAACAAGATTGTCGATGACGGCTTTACGCGCAAATCCTTACGTGGAAGTCGAAGTGGGCGAAGATCAGAGCGTCCCTGAAGCGGTCGCGGAATTATCCCGCAACCCCGAAGTGGAATATGTGGAACCGGTTTATTTATTCCGTTTGATGGATCGGGCGGCGACGCAGGACGCTGAACAAGAGGAAGGCGCAGCTACGCCCGAGCAGCCGCCGGTACCGGCGCCGGGAGCGGGAATAGATCAAGGAGTCTCTGACGGCGCGGTGCAGCCCATAACGAGCTTGATGCCTAACGACCCGCTGCTGGTGAAAGGGGATCAATGGGGCTACACGGTGACGGACATGACTTATGGCTGGCGCAGGGTAGAGGAGTCGTTACGGGACGATATCAAGATTGCCGTTATCGATTCAGGCGTCGACGCGAATCATCCCGATTTGGCGGGCAGCGTACTGCCCGGATATAACGCGGTCAATAACAATGCCGATACGCGTGATAACTACGGTCACGGTACGATGGTGGCCGGGATCGCCGCCGCCTTGGTCGACAACGGCCTGGGAATCGCAGGTTCCGCCGGCGGCGCGAAAATATTGCCCGTTCAAGTCGGGCAATGGCAGGGCAAGGATTATGTGATTCCGAGCGACGCCCTGACCGAAGGCATATACTGGGCGGTAAACGCCGGTGCGGATATCATCAACTTAAGTCTCGGCATGGACGGGTATAGCCGCGCGGTTAGCGATGCGATCCAATTCGCGCTTAGCCGGAATGTCGTTGTCGTCGCTGCCGCCGGTAACGAGAGCAATCATTGGCTCCCTAAGGAGCAAGGGAATTTGGATAATAAGACGCCCAGAGCTTTCAGCCGCACGACGTTTCCGGCGAATATGGACGGCGTCATCGCTGTCGGATCCGTAACGAGGTTGAATGACGGAAGCTTTGTGCTCTCGGACTTTTCGAACGTGGTCGATAACCTCGCTACGGTTGCTCCCGGAACGGGCATTTACTCCACGAAGATGAACGGCGATTACGCCGTAGGAGACGGCACCTCGTTCTCGGCTCCGTTCGTCTCCGGTTTAGCTGCGCTGCTCGTCGCACAAGACCGGCAGCTTACGCCAAGGGACGTGCTCCGTATTATTAAGGACAGCAGCGCCAAGGTGCCGATCGCACATCCTGTCTATGAAGGACTTCCCTTGGATGCGTTCTATATCGGCGGCGGCCTTCTGCATGCCGGCCGTGCTTTCACGCTTCCGAGGCTAAAGGTCGAAGCGGTCAAGGGCTCAACGGTTAACGGGTTCACCGATTACGGGGTGACGGTCCTGGCGTTAGACGATAGAGGGCAGCCGCTTACCGATGTTACCGGGAAGGTCACGCTTCAAGTCCAACACGTCACTCGCCTTGGCGGCGGGGGGAATACGGTGCTGGACATGGTCTACGGCAAGGCGCGGACGAATATCAGCGGCCAGGCTTCGGACGATTACTATGATCTCAGTTTGTCCGCGACGGGGTCCGATTTCATCGGCTCGGCGCCCGTGACCTTCCTGCGCCGGCCTGCAGCGCCTAAGGCTTCGCTGGCGGCAGGCGCCTATGTCGGCGGGCAGAAGGTCGAGCTGAGTACGGATGTGCAGGGCGCGACGATTTATTACGCGACGAGCGAGGCGAATAGTTGGCCGCCCGCAACGGAATACACCGGCCCGATTACCGTCGGGGCCAGCACGACGATAACGGCCGTGACCGTCAAAAGCGGGGTGATGAGCGAAGCGGCGTCGTTCGCGTATACGATCACGCCGTCCGGCGGAGGCGGCCTGGTTGGCGGCGGAGGCTTCATTCCGCCGACCCAGCCTGGGGTAGCTCCAGTCAAGGAAAGCGTGCTTACCGTGAAGCCCGATAAAGACAAGCTGCTCGAACAGCTGAAATCCGGTAAAGAGAAACGGGTGACGATCGATGCAACAAGCGATCAAGCCGTTAGCCGGGTTGAGGTCGAGGTACCCGGCGAAGTGTGGAGCAAAGCATCCGCTTCCGAGACGTCGATCGTCATCGAAACCGATCAGGCCACGCTTACCGTACCGGCCCGCGCCATAGCGCTCACGTCGGCGACGGCAGCGGTCCGAGTATCCGCGGGTTTCTCCGGGGTGGCATCGGACAAGCCGGCGTACGCATTGCTCGCTTCGGCGGTGTTCGATTTGCAGGTGTACGCGGGAGAGCGGACGATAACGACGTTCGCGGAACCGGTCACGGCGGAGTTTAAATACGATGCCGCCAAAATCGCCGATCCGAGTAAAGCGGCCGTATTCTACTACAACCCGGCGGACCGACGCTGGGAATATGTCGGCGGCGAGACCGCGCACGGCTCGGCGAAAGTGCAACTGCAGCACTTCTCCCGGTACGCCGTGATGGAGTGGAACCGGACTTTTGCGGATATTCAAGGACACTGGGCGCAGACAGCCATCGAACGGATGGCGGCCAGACAGATCGCCGACGGGATGACCGAGACGGACTTCGCGCCGGAGGCGACCCTCACGCGTGCGCAATTTGCCGCGCTGCTGACCCGGAGCCTCCGGATACATACCGGTACAGGCGACTTTCCGTTCCATGACGTGCCGCAAGACGCATGGTATCGCGAAGCCGTATCCAAGGCGCTTGCTGCGGGCCTCGTCAGCGGCGTGAGCGATACGGAATTTGCGCCGGAGCAGTCGATCACGCGGGAGCAGATGGCGGTCATGCTGATGAACGCCTACGCCTACGCCCGCGCTCACGATTACGCGAACGGTACAGCTACCGGTCCGGAATCAACGGCATGGGATACGCCGTCACGATTCAATGACGGGGCGGATATCAGCCGTTGGGCGCTGGAAGCCGTAAAGCGTGCAGTAGGGAACGGGCTGCTTGAGGGGAACCCGGACGGGACGTTCGGGCCGCGCAGCCAAGCCACGCGCGCCCAGGCGATTACGGTGTTGAGCCGTTTGCTCGACCGGCTGGATCAAGGATTTTTATAAAAAACGCCGAAACGCGAGTTGTCTTGCGTTTCGGCGTTTTTTTGAATTTTAAGTGTTCAACTTCAACCTATGCGAAAAATTAAGGTTATAATAAGAGGAAAAACTTGCCAAGATTATGCGGCGAAGGACGTTATAACGTATGCGAGCTATCGCTTTCCTCTTTTCGTTTATCCTCACATCGCTTCTATTCGCGGTCCCGGCGTTTGCAGCGGAACAGGCTTCCAGAGATGCTGCCGTCACGGATGCCGCGAGCTGGTCCTTTCACGATCAGGACGTGTACACGCTGGACGGGCCGTGGACGTTCTATTGGAGGCAGCTGCTGGAGCCCCGCGATTTTGCGGATCAGGCGGCGAACCGGGCCTCAGCTGCTGCGCCCTCATCCGCAACCGTGAAGCTCCCTCATATATGGGGCACCAGCACGGGAGAAGGCTCCGGCCGAGGGGGGAGACAAGCCGCTCCCGATAGACAAGGTTATGCGACTTACCGGCTTCTTCTCCAATTAAATGATGCGGAGCGCGATACCGTCAAGGCGCTCTATGTACCGGCGGCGGCCTCGGCGTACAAGCTTTGGATCAACGGGGAGCTGAAGGCGCAGAGCGGCGAGGTGGGCACGCAGCGCGAGACGATGAAACCCAAAAATTACGCCCGGGTCATCTACTTCCAGGCTCTGGGCGGCAGCAACGAGATTGTCATTCAAGTGTCGAATTTCGTGCAGCGTAAAGGGGGGCTTTGGACCAGCCTTTATGTCGGCAGTCCGGAAGCCATCACTTATAAACGTGAGTTTAATCTTGTTTCCCAGCTTGTTATTTCGATCGTGCTGCTGACCTTGGGCGGGTATCATTTGGCGCTTTTCCTTCTGCGGAAGCTCGATCACCTCAGCTTGCTTATTAGTCTGGTCTGCGTGCTGCTCGCTATACGTTCGATGCTGCTCGGGGACACCCTGCTCGTTCGACTTTTCCCGGACATCCCGTGGGAGCTGGCGGTGAAGGCCGAGTATTTGGCGCCCTATATCGGCATACCGATCTTCGCCCTGTTCGTTAACTTGCTGTACCCGCAGGATATGCTGCGCCGGTTGACACAATGGATCGTGGCAGTAGGATTTGCGTTTGCGCTGGTCGTGCTCTTGTTTCCGGCGCGGGTGTTTACGTATACGATGGTGTCGTTTCAAGTATACAGCGTGCTTGTGTTCACTTATTTGCTGGTTGTTTTCTTCAGAGCGGCGTATCGGCGGCGGGAGGGCGCAATGCTGAACGGTTTGGCTTCCATCGTCATGTTTTTGGCCGTTTTGAACGACATCCTGTACTATAACGCCGTGCTCCATTCTATCGACTTCGCGCCGTACGGCGTCGTCGTGTTCATTTTCGTGCAGACGTTGATCGTTGCGTTAAAATTTTCAAACGCTTATTATAAAGTGGAAAAGGTGTCCGGCGAATTATTGTCGCTAAATGCGACGCTGGAAGACCGAATCAAGGTACGGACACAGGAGCTCGAAAGAAGCTATGAAAAACTGAAGGAAGCAAACGGCCATTTGAAGCAGGCCGAATCGTCGAGGCAGCGGCTGCTCGCGAACATCTCCCATGAGCTGGGAACGCCGATGACTGCGGTGCAGGGGTATTTGAAAGCGATGCTGGACGGGATTATCCGAACGGATGAGCGTCATTATTTACAGATGATTTACGATAAAGTGGTGCTTGTCAGCCGGCTGGTGCAGGATTTGTTCGATTTGTCGAAACTGGAAGCGGGCAAGGCCAAGTTTCATTTTACTTATGTGACGGTGGAGGACCTGTTCCTTGAATATTTCGGCAGATACAGGCTGGATGTGGAGAACAGGGGTCTGCGATTTGAACTGGTCCCGCCTGAGAGCGGAGAGTCGCCATCCGTGCCCATCGTGTCGATCGATCCGTTTCGAATCCAACAGGTAACCGGCAACATGATTTATAACGCATTGAAATTTACACCGGAGGGCGGTTCGGTCAGCATTCGAGGGGAGCTTGCGGCAAACCCCGGCGACCCGGCCAAGGGCGAATTGATCGTCTCCATCGTGGACAGCGGCGTCGGCATTGAGCCGTCTGTGTTGCTCCACGTGTTCGACCGGTTTGTGAAAGGCTCGGGGGAACAGACCGGGAGGGCGGGCGAAGGATCAGGACTGGGCCTTGCCATTGCCAAAGAAATCATAAACATTCATGGCGGTAAGGTCGAAGCGGACAGCAAGCTGAATGAGGGATCGACATTCCGCTTTACGCTGCCGGTTGAATTTTTGCATATGGAGGTGGGCTGACGTGTCGGGTCATCGTATTTTGCTTGTGGAGGACGATAAGGAAATTAGCGGACTGATTCAATTGTACTTGAGTTCGCACGGGTACGAGGTGCAGTCGGCAAGAGACGGCATCGAAGGACTGAAGCAATTCGAGATGACGGCGCCGGACTTGGTCATGCTGGATATCGGGCTGCCGGGGATGAACGGCTTGGAAATATGCGAGAATATCCGGAAGGTATCCAATGTGCCGATTTTGTTTATTAGCTGCAACACGGAGAATGAGGACATTATTCATGGCTTAGGACTAGGGGCGGACGATTATATTACGAAGCCGTTCGATCCGAAAGTGATGGTGGCCCGCGTGGAAGCGAACTTGCGGCGGGCGCCGATTTTTCATCGGGTGGCCGTACCGGCTCGCGGCGATTTCCGTAAGCTTTCGTTCGGCGGGCTGGAGATCGACATGTCCGATTATACGGTGCGCTTGAACGGGAATCCGGTGAGCATATCAACCAAGGAAATGCAAATTTTGTTGTTCCTGACCCAGCACCCCGACCGTGTGTTTAAGGCTGAAGACCTGTATCGTCACGTGTGGGGGGCCGAGAGCTATTCCGATACGCGTACCGTGGTTGTACACATCAGCAGCCTGCGCAAAAAAATCGAAGCGAACCCGTCCGACCCGGTATTCATACAAAATATCCGCGGGTACGGCTATAAATTCAATTCGCAGCCGAACCCCGGCGAGAGCCTGTAACGCGGGATGCGGTGTATAAGATCAGTCTCCCGTCTGCAGAGGAGACTATTTTTTGCGTGATCATCCCCGGCGGTATTGCACACGGAAGAAGAAAATAAGCTGCAGTATATGACAATAATTGGACACAATTGATCATAATTCCTTAAAAACGCTTTCTATTAAGCGCTTTCAAGAGCATTTGTAAAAAAACTTAAGAAAATGAAGGTTTTTTTTAATTTTCAGAAGGATTTTTGCATTATTTGTCGTAATTTATAAGGTACCATTTGAATGGTAGGGAGAGTGCAGCATGCTTGTTACTTCGTATCAGGTTCGTTCGTTTCAACTTTCGGATTCTGTTGCTGTCACGGAATTATTCAGGAATGTGATGTCGGATGATTGTTACGATGAGACGATGGCGGCTTTCGCCAGGCAATTGTCCTGGGATAGCGAGCTCATCCTCGTTGCCGAAGAAGAACAGAAGATCGTCGGCGTTATTGTCGGAACGATTGATAAACAGCAAGCCTACTATTACCGAATCGCCGTCGGGCAAGAGTATCAGCGCCGCGGCATCGGGCAAGCGTTGATCGAGGCGCTCCGCCAGCGTTTTGTCGGGCGCAAGGTGCACCGCATTATGGTTACGGTCGACGTACATAATGAAGTGGTGCTGCCGGTGTACGAGAAAGCCGGTTACGGTTCGGACGACTTCTCCAGAAACCCGCATCGGTTAAGTATCGTGAACGGTTAAGAAAGAATTCTCTTTTTATATGGTAAACAAGCATGACACGAGGCGCCAGCCTTCGCGGTTGTGCTTTTTTTGTGCCTCGCGGGGCTGTACTCTTGAAAGCCGTCCTGCATACGTTTATGCTAGTAGCAAGAGACGGAGCATGGCCTTGGACCGCCCCCAAGCGCCTGCCGGCCGATACCGAAGGCAGAAGGGTTGGACCTCATGGAAACTTTTCCTACTTATATCATCAAAAGTTTTAAACATGACGGGCATCTGCATCGGATGTGGCTTGAAAACTGGCGGGTGCCCGAACGGCTGCTGCATCATGGCCACCGGGAGCAAGGGATGTACGTGCTGATCAACAGCCAGACGAAAATAGTCGAAGCCGACGGTAAAGAATGGGTCAGCCGCATTCCGGGCGTTTCGTTCTTCGTCCCGGGCGAATGGTTTAACATTGTGGCTTTAATGGAAGAGCAGGGGATACGCTATTATTGCAATATCGCCTCGCCTCCTTACGTGAACGGACGCGTAATTACGTACATCGATTACGACTTGGACGTAATTCGTTTGCCCGCGGGCGACATCCATGTGGTCGATCAAGAGGAATACGAGCGTCATAAACAAATGTATCATTATTCGGCTATCGTCGATACGAAGGTGAAGCAGGGGCTTCACGATTTACTCGCACGTGTGCGAGGAGGCGAGCCGCCTTTTCAAGACGATCTGGTCAACATGTATTACCAGAAATGGCTGGAACGGAGATCGGAGGGGTAGGATGCGGCTGTTTCCAACCAAGAAGGTCGACGTTTTGATGTCGGACGAGTCAGCGGAGACTCATACGGGTCAAGGATGGCCGCGCGAAATGTGGGAATGGTTCAAAATGATGGCCGTCGCCCTCATTCTCGTTGTGCTCGTTCACCAGTATTTGTTTCATGTCTCCGCTGTCAGAGGCAATTCGATGCAGCCTACGCTCGAAGAAGGGGAATGGCTGTTTATTAATAAAACGCTTCGCTATGCGGGTTCGCTCCAGCGAGGGGACATCGTCGTGCTGCGGGAACCGGCCGATGCGGAGGAAGGGCCAACGTATCTCGTCAAGCGGGTGGTGGCCGTTGCGGGAGATGAAGTGCATATTCGGCGCGGTAAACTGTATGTGAACGGCAAGGAGGCGGATGAGCCTTATACCGAGACCTCCATCCAGGACGGCCGGTTTGAACCGCTGACTGTTGCGGATGGTTACGTGTTCGTGATGGGCGACAACCGCCGCCGTTATGCCAGCAACGATAGCCGCAGCTTCGGCGCCGTTCCGTTATCGCTTGTCGAAGGGCGGGCGGAATGGATCGTTTGGCCGATTCGGCAATGGAGGAATTTGTAATGGGAACGGAAACGACCCGGACGGACGTTATCAATTGGGCGCTTCTGAAAGAAGAGCTGCGGAACGAGGCTTCGCGGCTCGGCGTGGATCGGATCGGGTTCGCGAGCGCAGAACCGTTCGAGGAATTAAAGACGATATTGGTGCAGCATCGGCAGAAGGGGTACGAGTCCGGCTTCGAGGAACCCGACTTGGACAAGCGCGTCAATCCGGCGTTATCGCTCGAAGCGCCGCGCTCGATCGTTTCGATTGCGGTTGCCTACCCTTCGAAGCTGAAGTCGCCTCCGCGCTCAGAGCCGGGCGCCTATCGGGGCATGTTATCCCGCTCGGCATGGGGGCTTGATTATCACCATGTGCTGCGCAGCCGCCTTGAGCGCATCGAGGCGTGGCTGAAGGAACGTGTGCCGGGTGCCCGGACGGTCAGTATGGTCGATACCGGGGCGTTGGTCGACCGGGCGGTCGCTGAACGGGCGGGCATCGGTTGGGTCGGTAAAAATTGCTCGGTCATCACGCCGGACTGGGGCTCCTGGGTGTATTTGGGCGAGCTCGTCACCAATATCCCGTTCCCGCCGGACGTACCGGTGACTGAATCCTGCGGCGACTGCACGATCTGCATCGACGCATGTCCCACGGGAGCGCTCGTCGGACCGGGACAGCTGAACGCGCAGCGCTGCATCTCCTTCGTCACACAGACGAAAGGTCTGATTGAAGACGATGAGATGAAACGAAAAATCGGCAATCGCTTATACGGCTGCGATACGTGCCAGATCGTATGCCCGAAAAATAAAGGTATCCATGCCGACCATCATCCGGAGATGACCCCGGATCCGGAGCAGGTCAAACCGCTGCTGAAATCGCTGTTGTTTTTGTCCAACCGCGAGTTCAAGGAACGCTTCGGCAGCAGTGCGGCCTCTTGGCGGGGAAAGAAGCCGATTCAGCGCAACGCCGTGCTGGCGCTTGGCAATTTCCGCGATGCAAGCAGCGTACTGGAGCTGGCTCAGCTGCTGCAGCGGGACGAGCGGCCGGAGATTCGCGGCTCGGCCGCATGGTCGCTAGGGCGCATCGGCGGTCCTGCGGCACAGGAGGCGCTGGAGGAAGCGTCGCGGCATGAGCAGGATGAGGCCGTTCTCCGGGAGATCGGCAAGGCGCTGGCCCGTGAGAGGGTGGAAGGAGCAGGTGAAGCAGCGTATGATGACAACCATCGGATATGAAGAAATCGAATCTCCGATCGGCCGGCTCACCTTGGGCTGGAGCGGCGCTTTATGCCAGATCGAGTTCGGGGCGTTCGAGCCGAACCGGTCGAAGCTGGAGGCGTGGTCGTCCCGCTGGTTCGGAACGACGCGTTGGGAACGAAATCCGTCATTGTTAAAGGAAGCGGCAGCTCAGTTGGACGCCTATTTTTCAGGAAAGCTGCAGCGCTTCACGATTCCGCTGGATTTGCGCGGGACTCCGTTCCAGCGCCAGGTGTGGCAGGCGCTGCAATCGATCCCGTATGCGCAGGTTTGCGCGTATAAGGACATCGCCGAACGGATCGGAGCGCCCAAAGCCGTCCGGGCGGTTGGCGGCGCGAACAACCGCAATCCGGTGCCGATTATTGTGCCGTGTCATCGCGTTATCGGCGCATCCGGTTCCATGGTCGGTTATGGCGGAGGACTGGACATCAAGACGTACCTGCTGCGGCACGAGGGCTATCGCTTGGAAGGAGCGGCATTATGAGATATGTGCATATAGATAATGTGGAGTCAGGTCAATATTTGGGGAAGACGATCTTCTCGGCGAACGGGGCTGTGCTGCTTTCCGAAAGCGTACAGTTGACCGTATACATGATCACCACGCTGAAGAGAATCGGCGTCACGATGGTCTATGTGAAAGACAAGCAGTTTGAAGACATCGAAATTCCGGAGATCATTTCGGAGGAAACGAAACGGGCCGTCATGCAGCGGATGGGCGAAACGTTCGATTCGATTCGTTCCGGCAAAGATTTCAACACCAAATATTTGTACCAAAGCGTCGATCCTTTGCTCGAAGAAATCATGGCGAATAAAGAGGTGCTTGTGCAGCTCTCGGATATTCGGACGAAAGACAATGACATGTATATACATGCCGTTAATGTATGTATGATGTCCGTGCTCATCGGCATCAATATGGGGTTGTCCACCGTTCAACTGCGAGAGATGGCCATCGGGGCGCTGCTGCACGACGTCGGTAAGCTGGAGCTTATCACCGAGGATGAAGCGGCCGATCCGCGCAAGCACCACTCGTGGCGGGGCTTCGAAGTGTTGAAGCATAAGCGGGAGCTGAGCTTGTTGATCGCGCATGTGGCCTTTCAGCATCATGAGACGATCGACGGCGAAGGGATGCCGCGCCGGCTGAGCGGAGATGAAATTCATCTGTACGCCAAGATTGTGGCGGTGGCCAATACCTACGACAACCTGCTGTTCGATTTAACGGAAGGGCGTCGTATGCTGCCGCATGACGCCTGTGAGCGGATGATGGCGTTCGCCGGGAAGAAGCTGGACCATGAAGCGGTCGTCCACTTCCTGCGCACAGTGTCCGTCTACCCGACCGGTACGTCGGTACGGCTGTCGACGAAAGAGACGGGTGTCGTGGTCGGCCAGCATCGCGGGTTGCCGGGGCGTCCCATCGTACGGGTGGTCAAGAACGTGTCGGATGAGCTTGAGGTGAAGGAAGTGGACCTGGCGAAGCATACGACGGTATTCATCGAAGGCGTACAAATGTGAGGTCCAGATGTCATTTGTCACCCGAAGCGGGACATGTTATGATGAAGTGATGACATTCAACAACGCCTGAGGTGAGAAGAAATCATGTGGTACGCGATTACGGCCGTTGTCGCCTTGATTGCAGGCGGAGCGGCGGGCTTTTTCATCGGTGTATCCTATTTGCGCAAGCAGCTGGAGAAAATGCAGAGCGATCCTGCCATGCTGCAGCAGATGGCCAAACAAATGGGGTACAACCTCGATAAGAAGCAAATGCAAAAAATGCAGCAAATGATGAAAAATCAAAAGTTTCGTCCCTAGTTTGAGCCCCAAGGACGATCGTGCGGGCATTCTCCCTTGAACCCCGCAGCTGGCGGACGAAGAAGGAGGAGTATGCGATGCCGGCTAAAGAATACAAAAACGGTCGGGTTGCCGACAACCGGGAGCAAATCGAACATCATATTCGAGAAATTTTACGTTTGATCGGCGAGGACGTAGACCGCGAAGGGCTGCTGGATACCCCGGCAAGGGTAACCCGGATGTATGAAGAAATTTTTGCAGGTTACGATGCCGACACGAGAGAAATATTGGGCGTTGCGTTCGACGAGAAGCACGAAGAGCTGGTCATTGTAAAAGATATCGTGTATTACAGTCAATGCGAACACCATATGGCGCCTTTTTTCGGCAAAGTACACATCGGTTATATCCCGAGCGGTAAAATTGCGGGCCTAAGCAAATTCGCCCGGCTCGTCGAGGCCGTGACCCGGCGTTTGCAAGTACAGGAACGCATTACGTCCGAGATTGCGGACATCATCGTAGACGTGCTGGAGCCGCACGGCTGCATGGTCGTTGTCGAAGGCGAGCATCTGTGCATGTGCGCCCGCGGCGTCAAGAAGCCGGGCAGCAAGACGGTTACGTCGGCCGTACGCGGTTTGTTCCGGACCGATGCGCCGGCGCGCGCGGAGTTTTTAGCGCTCATTAAGGACTAGTAAGCATACCCGAATGATGCAAGGCTTTACAAGCGCTATCCCGCTTGTAAGGCCTTTTTGCTTGAGCGTCAAGTCGGGGGCCATTGCAGCGTGCTTGCGGCGGCGAAGCGGTCGTTCACATGCTGCCAATTCACGGTGTTCCACCACGCCTCGATGTATTTGGCGCGCTCGTTCTGGTATTTGAGGTAATACGCATGCTCCCATACGTCGAGCGGCAGGAGCGGAATCACATCCCATTGCGACAGGTTCTGATGCTTCTCCGCTTGCAAAATCTCCAACCGGTGGCTGCGCGGGCTCCAGACAAGGATCGCCCAACCGCCGCCTTCCACTTTATCTGCCGCGGCACTGAACTGCTTCTGGAAGGCTTCGAAGCTGCCGAACGACTTTTTGATTTCGGCAGCGATCGGGCCGGTCGCTTTGCCGCCCCCGCCGGGCTTCATGACATTCCAGAAAATGGTGTGCAAGTAATGGCCGGCGCCGTTAAAGGCGAGCTCTCGTTCCCAATGCTTCACTAATGCGAAGTCTCCGGACTCACGGGCGCGGGCCAGCATCTTCTCCGCTGTGTTCAATCCATCCACGTAACTCTTATGATGCTTGTCGTGATGCAGCCTCATGGTTTCGGCGTCGATATAAGGCTCCAGGGCATTGTAAGCGTAAGGCAAGGGAGGCAGCTTATGTCCGCCGATCGGCACCGGCTTCTGGGAACCGGTTGGCCGGAGGCCCATCGACCATGCTCCTTCTTGCGTTGCCGGCTCCCCGGCGCCAGGCTCGTCGAAAAGCTCTCTGTGCCCGGCGGCCGGAAGAAGGTCGGCCTGCTCCTCGGCCGCTGGCCGCTGCAGCGGCTGAAGCGGAGTCCCGTAGTCCCCGTAATCGTCATGCGGCGGCAAGCTCCAGCCGGAGTGCGGCAAGTACTGAACGGCCTGCAGGACGCCGAGGAAATATTCGGATTCCCGAATAATATGCATGACAACCGTGCGAACGACCGGATCCGCTTTGACCGGCGCGCTCTTGTCGAGCAGCAGGAACAACTGCTGGACGAATGCCCGGGATTGCGCTGCAGACGTCTGCAGCAGCTCGTTTACTTTCGCATCCGTATAGGGCGGGATGTGCGCCGGGCTGCGGATGATCGCTTCGATCCACTGACCTGCGGCGGCTTCCGTCCGGGCGAATACGCTTTCCCATTGTTCAAGCAGCTGGATATAGGGCGGCTCCAGCGTGGGCACAAGTTCGCGAATGACAACGGTGTGCTCCTTCTCTTGCATTTTCCAGAAACGGATCTCCTCCAGCACCCGCAAAGGCATAAGAGCCCCGTATACATACAGCATAAACAAAAAACCTCCTCGGATATGCCTCGTCGCTCCATCGTTCATAGACGAACGGAGGGCTTCGAGACTATTGTATTCGAGGAGGCTTGTGCGTTATGTTAAACAGCATTACCGGGAAGTGCCGAATTTGATCGGGTCGGCGGGCGCCGTCGACAACGACTTCAGGAAGCCGGTCGTCATTTGCAAATATGTTTTCTTATGAGCCCGATAGATCAATTCATGTCCGTCGTCCTCAAGCAACCACAAGGACGAACCGGAATCCGCGCGCTGCTTGGTGAAGATGCCCTGGATCATTTCGTAGGGCGCCCTGACGTCTTTCTTGCTGTGGATGAAGAAGATCGGAATCGAATAGGCGGTTTCTTTGACCTTCTGATACGGAATTTGATTCAAGCTGACGCCGTTGATGATAGGAAAAAACATATGCACGAGCGATTGAGAAATTTTCGGCACATTAGCGGCTTGTTTCATATTGTGGTACAACGTTTCCGGCTCCAGCACGAACGTGCTGTCCAGGATCATGCCGTCGATATCTTTGGATTGCAGAGAAGCTTGCAGAGCCGTTCCGGCACCCATGGAGAATCCCCATATGTACACACGTTCGGCTCCCCGGTCTTTCGCATACTTTACGGCGCCAAGCAGCTCCTGCGATTCGCGCAGTCCGCCGGTGACGTTCCATTGAGGCTGCACGTACCCGTAATCGAACATCAGGACGCTATAGCCGAGCCGATGCGCCGCCTTGGCCAGATCATAGAGGGGGACCCATATTTCTTCGCGGTTTCCGCCGTAGCCATGAGAGAAGACGATGGTTTGCCGCTGGATATCGGTGCCGGCCAGACGGCTGGCCGCAGGTATATACCAGCCGGAAAGCTCTGACGATTCGTTCAGGCTGGGGAACGTGACGTCTTCGTACGACGCGCCGAACGCCGCAGAAGGATTGGAGCTGAGCGGGTCGATATGCGGTCGCGCCAGCGTCCAAGCGATATAAGCATGAAACGCCATGCCCAGGCTGAACAACAGCAGTAGAACGGATAAGAGCGCAAGAAGCCAGCCTTTGCGGCGGCGGATATATGGCAATGATTTGGAAGCGATTTCAACGCTGCCGGAATTTAGAGGTACCGGTGTGAAAGAGTCGGGTTTCAAGAGGTTCCCCCCCATTTCTCGGAAGATGACTGTTAGCAAGGCTGACAGGGATGGGCTGCGTAACCGGAGCTCCATACTTATATTTTTATATTAAGCTGGAGGCGTATATGTCGTCAATATTGCGCGAAAAATGTTAACATTCTGTAATCTTGCTGTAATAGAAAGAACCCAGTAGGAAAATATAAAAAGATGGAGTATAATAGATTTCAACTAGTGAAACCGGTTTTCGGGGAGTGGGAAATGGATGGAAGATGGTAAATTAACGGTTCGCGCTGTAGAACGTGCGTTAGATATATTGCTTTGTTTTACCCAAGCGGAGGATTTAAGCCTAACGGAGATCGCCGGTCGGGTCGGGCTGCATAAAAGCACCGTGCATCGGCTGCTTGCCTCCCTGGAGGGGAAAGGCTTCGTTATCCGCGACCCCGCCTCCGAGCGGTATCGGCTCGGCTTCAGCATTTGGGAGCTGTCGGCGAATTTGACGCATAGCGACGACCCTGCGCTCATCCTGTTGCCGGAGATGGAGCGGCTTCGCGACCAGATCGGCGAGACGGTCAGCTTGTATGTCCGCGACGGCATGGAGCGTGTGCGTGTGCAGGCCGTGCAGAGCAATCAGGCGATCCGCCGTGTCGCGCCGATCGGAGCCCGCCTGCCGCTGTACGTCGGCGCGTCGAGCAAGATTCTCGTCGCCTTCGCCGAAAGCGACGAGCAGCAGGCGCTGCTGCGCCATCCGACATGGCCGCCTGCCGCGGCCTCCGAGTCGTATTTGCAGCAGCTGAGCGAAGTGCGCACACTCGGCTACGCCACGAGTGTGGAGGAGCGCGAGCCCGGCGCCGCCGCCGTATCCGCGCCAATCTTCGACCGCGCCCAGCGGCTGGTCGCCGCGCTAGCCGTATCCGGCCCCTCCAACCGGTTGACGGTGGAGAAGATGAAGGAGCAGGCGCCGCTTCTGATGGAAACCGCCCGGCGGATGGGGAAGATGCTGAAGTAACTTGCGATAGCTTTCTGGCAGGGATCGGAGCTCACGGCTCTATCCGTATAAATAATAAAGAGGCAGCCCATCGGGCTGCCTCTTTATTTGCTAA
>NZ_VIDW01000043.1:0-34934 GCF_006519665.1 Paenibacillus sp. tmac-D7
CTTCCTATGAACAGGTTTGCTGGGTTTGACGCTTACGAATAAAAATAATGGATGAAATCGTGAGTCCGTCTGGTATTTTGTGAAGAAGCACGGCAATAAAGACCGTAATTCCCAAACGAAAATCGACCTCAAAACTGGCTGCGATCGACAACCCGTCAAAAAATGTGTGGATGAGCATACCGGTCATCGCGCCGACTGCCGTACTTTTTTCGTGCTGTGAAGCATGCGTTTCCTCGCCGAAGTGAAAATGACCGGCGACATATTGCTGGAAAAAGTAAATCGCCAGTACACCGATCAGGATGAAAATCGGGCTTGAGGAATCATGCTCCAAAGATTCCGGAATAAAATCCAAAATGGCGATAGCGATCAAAAGTCTTGCGCTTAAAGCCATCAAAGCATTCAGACCGCTACGCGACCAATCACGTTTTAACACAAAAACGAGACCGCCGATCACATTGGCGGCCGCCGCCAGAAATACATAAAGCAAACTGCCCCAATTCAGCACAACCACCCCGATCTACTCCTGCAAGCTCTGACTCGATGCCTTATCCGCTCTGGATGCCCGGAGCGTGTCAATCATGACCATAATAACCCCTGTCGTGATGAAGACATCCGCCATGTTAAATACCGGATAATTGATAAATGTTAACTCAAGCATGTCCACGACTTCGCCATGCAGAGAGCGATCTACAAAATTACCCAATGCCCCTCCAAAAATCAGCACTAATGCATAAGCGAGGAATTTTTTCCCGCGATAGATTTTGCGCAAGTAGATGATAATACCAATAAGCACGATGGCAGTCACCAAGATAAAAAACAGCCGCTGGTTTTGCAAGATACCAAACGCGGCACCCCGATTTCGAATGGATGTCAGTTGGATAAAACCCGGAATCAGCGGTATCTTTTGACCGATATCCATATAAGTCGCAACACTCCATTTGATCAATTGATCAACGGCAAAGGCGATAATGGCCACAACATAGTAACGAAGCACAACACACTTCCTTTCAAAGTAAAGAGTCAGGGGTATCACCCCTAACTCAACATGAATGTTCTAGCCTTTTCCTTTATTCTTTGACTCTCATTAGTCGTAGACCGTTTAACGCAACCAGGAGCGTTGCCCCCATATCGGAAAGGATGGCAATCCAAAGCGTTAACCAACCCGGGATGACGAGCAGTAAAGCAATCAATTTAATAGCAAGTGCAAAGGTGATGTTTTGCTTGATGATATTTAAAGCTTTGCGGCTTAGTTTTATCGCGAATGGAAGTTTTCTTAGATCGTCCCCCATTAAAGCAACGTCTGCCGTTTCCAGTGCGGTATCTGTACCGGCTCCACCCATGGCGATCCCAACTGTAGAAGCCGCTAGTGCAGGCGCATCATTGACACCATCGCCAACCATGGCTACGTTGCCGTAATCGGCTCTCAACTGTTTAATAAAGTCTAATTTATCCTGCGGCATCAGTTCAGCCTGAACATCCGATACGCCAACATGTCCGGCGATCGCATTTGCAGTACCCTTGTTATCACCGGTGAGCATAATGGTTTTTTTGATGCCAAGTTGATGTAACTTTTGAATGATTTCCTTACTGGATTCACGCACTTCATCGGCTACCGCAATAACCGCGAGAATTTCTTTGTCCGTTCCGACGACCATAGCCGTTTTGCCTTTGTTTTGCAGTGTGGTAACCAGTTGCTCTTGTTCGTTACTAAAATGAGCAGTAGCTAATTCTTTAAAGAGTTTGGGATTACCAATATAATAGCTTGTTCCGTTTACCGTACCCTTAATTCCTTTACCGGTGATGGAAGAAAAATCAGCAACCATGACGTCAGAATAAGAAATATTCGCTTCTTCTGCTTTTCTCATGATGGCCGAAGCAAGCGGATGTTGGGAACGATACTCTAAAGCTGTGATGATCGACAACAACTCGGTTTCATTTGTCTTCTTGCTAAACACGTTGAAATCCGTTACAACCGGTACCCCTTTTGTGAGCGTACCGGTTTTATCAAATGCAATGGCCTTTAAGGCACCCATTTCTTCGAGGTAAATACCGCCTTTCACAAGAACGCCATTTTTTGCTGCATTTCCGATCGCTGACACAATGGAAATCGGCGTGGAAATAACGAGTGCACAAGGACAACCAACAACAAGAACAGATAATCCTTGATAAACCCAGGTGGCCCAACTGCCATCAAAGAAAAGCGGAGGAATAACCGCAACTAAAGCGGCAACCACCATAATGATCGGTGTGTAGTATTTAGCAAACTTATCGACAAACGCTTGCGATGGGGCACGTTCTCCCTGAGCTTCCTCAACCAAGTGAATAATCTTTGCAATGGTCGTATCATCGACCAGCTTAGTTACTTTGACTTCAAGCAAGCCTTCTTCATTTAAAGTTCCGGCAAAAACGTCATCATCAATCGTTTTGCCAACGGGAACGGACTCACCGGTAATCGCTGCCTGATTGACGGCAGAGTTGCCACTGACAACCACACCGTCCATGGCAATCTTTTGACCGGGTTTGACAATCATGATATCGCCAACGGTGATGTCATCGACATTGACCACCATTTCTTGCCCATTTCGTCTAACAAGTGCTTCTTTTGGTGCGATGTCCATTAACGAACGAATGGATTGTCTTGCCCGGTCCATGGAGAATCGTTCTAACGCTTCACTGATTGCAAAGAGAATAACAATTATCGCACCTTCCGCCCATTCCCCAATAATCGCAGCTCCGATAATGGCCACAGTCATGAGCGTCTTCATATCAAATTCAAATCGCATCAAGTTCTGAAAACCAACTTTAAAGAGCGAGAATCCCCCGATCACAATGGAAGCTGCAAATAACAGAGAAGTGATCAGGTTTTCTTCTCCATTTACATATTGAGAAAGATAACCGAAAACGATTATTAAGACTGCATTCAATAACGTGCTGTGCTTTTTATAAAATGGTTCTTTCGTGCCTTTGTGTACCTCTTGTTTAGCTTCCCGCATCGGTTTTACGGGGGTCACTTTTAGATTTTCAAACGCACCGGCTTTCTCCAGTTCTTGAATTGTGGCATCGCCATAAACAGCAATTTTAGAAGCACCAAAATTCACTTTGGCATCCCGAACTCCCGGAAGCTGCTTCACATTATTTTCAAACTTTCCGGCACAATTCGCGCATGTGAATCCTTCAACGCGGTATACGTTTTTGTTCTCTAATGGTTCAGCCACTTTACTCAACGTCAACAACCTCCTTTTGATGCTCAATGGCGAGCCTTATCATTTGTTTGAGCTGCTCATCCTCCAATGAATAGAAAACAAGCTTTCCTTCTTTCCGATACTTGGCAATCCCCATGTTCCGTAGCAGCCGTAAATGATGGGAAGCCGTCGCCATGGTGGAGCCGATGATATTGGCCACATCGCAGACGCATAACTCATCCTCATCGCACAGTGCATAGGCAACCTTTAGCCGCGTATGGTCCGCAAGCACCTTAAATATTTGAGCCATATCCTGAAAATCATTTTTGCTTAGCTTTTCCTTAACCCGATTGACCTTATGCTCGTCATAACAAAAGATCTCGCATGTATCTTGGTTCTTCATCAAATCACCTCAATCTAACAATTATTTGATTATCATAATATTCCTATGCCATTGTTTTGTCAAAGGGAAAATCCTCAAATATGAATGGGATGGCCGAGAGCCACCTCTGCAGCTTCAGCTGATAGTTCCCCAAGTGTCGGATGCGCATGGATGGTAAGGGCCAGGTCTTCGATGGTCGTTCCCATTTCGCTCGCCAAGGCAATTTCCGGAATCAGATCAGACGCGTTTGTGCCTACGATTTGCCCGCCAAGGTATGAGCCCTGTTTTCTTATCGCCTACCAGCTTGACGAATCCCTCGGACGCACTCAAAGAGAGAGCACGCGCATTTGCCGCAAACGGAAACTTGCCAACCATGATGTCGTATCCCTTCTCCTTGGCTTCAGGTTCGCTAAGTCCTACGGAGGCAATTTCCAGATCGGAAAACACAACCGCCGGAATCGCTTGATAGTCGAAGGCGCTTGGCTGGCCAGCTATTGCTTCGGCAACCACTTTTCCTTCGTATGAGGCTTTATGCGCCAGTGCAGGGCCAGGGATGATATCACCAATCGCATAAATGTGAGGAATAGATGTTCGCCCTTGTTGATCGACTTCAACCAGTCCCCTGTCGCCAATTTTTACTCCAATACGGTCAAGACCGAATTCGCCATCGGTATTGGGACGGCGTCCTACTGTCACAAGAACGTAATCGGCCGTCACTTGTTGTTCTGCCTGATCCACCGTAAAGGTAACCGCGATTTCATCAGTCGACTGTTGTGCGGATTGAGCCATGGCGTTCGTGTACACCGTAACACCAAGGGAATCAAGATTTTTTCGCACAATACGGCTAATTTCACTCTCGAATCCGGGCAGAATCGACGGTGAACCTTCCAAAATGGTCACTTTGGTGCCGAACTTAGCGTACATTTGACCCAGTTCGATGCCGATATAGCCGCCGCCGATGACGACCATTCGTTTAGGGATTTCAGTAAGGCTCAGTGCCTCGGTGGAGGACAAAATTCGGTTCCCATACGGGAATGCTTTTAATTCAATTGGACGCGATCCGACTGCAACAATACAGTGGTCAAATTGGTATCGGAGCGATTCTTGTTCATTATAGAGACGAGCTTCCCGATCATTAATGAAAAGCGCCTCTCCTTTGAAGACCGAGATTTCATGCTTTTTAAGCAAGGATTGGATACCCGTTTTGAGGCGATTCACCACTTTCGACTGTTTCCACTGCTGAATCTGTGAAAAATCAAACTCAACGCCTGTCGCTTTTAACCCGGATATGCCGCTTTCCAGCATTTGTTCATACCGATGCGCCGCTGAAATCAACGCTTTGGACGGCACACAGCCGCAATTGAGACATACACCGCCGAGTTCCGATTTTTCCACCAGCAACACTTTCTTGCCAAGCTGCGCGGCTCGTATAGCTGCAACATAACCCCCAGAACCACCGCCGATCACCAACAACTGAGTGTGCTGGCTAGCGTCACCTACTACCATTGTGTTTCCCTCCAGTTCGTGATTTCGATTTTCCTTAACGTTACCCAAACAGCCTCATGAGATATGCAAATGAATCACCGTGCAGCATGATTGAAATACCTAATGCGATAAACACCAGTGGAACAATGACACTTCCGTACTTTTGCAGAATCCTTAGAATGGCCGGGAAGCTTGCCAGCCGATACGCAAGGAAACACCATACCGCGACCATCAAAAGGAACATAATCGCGATGTATAAAAGTGACGCGTTCCCCTGGGTCGTAAAATACGGGATGTATATGCCCAGGTTATCCCCGCCGTTGGCAAAGGTAATCGCAGCGACCTTACCGGTTAGTGGTCCAAACAAACGGTTCTTTGAAGGTTGTGACTTTAGATCGCCCAATTTCTCAAGCGCCTCTTCCGCCTCATCTTCTTCCTTTTTTTTGAGGAACATTCGGATACCGAGATAAATGGGTATCAACCCAAGAAAACCGGCCCACTCGGTCGGCAAAAATGTAAAGCCGAAAGCCCCCAGTAAGCTTAGTACAACCAGCAATCCGAACCCCAGATATTGCCCTAGAACAACTTGTGCGTGCCGCGCTTTCTCGATCTGTGCGAAAAAGATCATCAGCACAAAAATGTCGTCAATGTTTGTCACGATGAATGTGCCAATAGCGGAAAGAATTAATGTGAGTGACATTGTGATTTACTCCATCCATTTGTATATTTCTTTAATCTACATGTTCTTATATCCAAATAATTATTTGATTAAATATCAATATTTATCAAAGGTTTAGTGCGGTTAGCCATTCAACCATTCGATATGCTACACGCTGCCATTCAGCCATCCAACATCATATCGTGTGCCATATTCGCGAAAACCTCCGGATTTGTACCGTACGCGCGAGCCGTCTGTTCAAGCTCATGGCTGTCAATGAGGAAGTCGTTTGCTGCGCCGAGCACAAGCATGGGGGTCTTGACCTTGTCGCTGGACCGGGAATCGTGCCATGTCCATAAAGGCCCGTAACGACTCATCTTGCAAGGAGCTGACGTACCGCCTGACCTGTTCTTGGGGCATGTTTGCTGAAAAGAATGCCTGAACCGCTCAGGTTTCGTTATTATAGAGATTCACTCGGCCTGTGATCAATGACTTCATCATCTTGCCAGGATTGCGAACGGCGGTTTTCACAGTGTTTTTCGCGTGCCACCCGGTGGTGCCGAAGCGAGCAGAACGCCAGCTGGGGCCGAATGGTCCTCCAAATACTCCCAAGCCCAAGAGCCATGAAAAGCGCCGTGGATAAACAGGATTGGGTTTGGTCGACTATTGGTTGAAGGGGAAAGTGAAACAAGATCACAAGTTGCCATAGTATGTACCTCCAGTATGTATCAATGCTTAGGCTATTTATCGCTCGGGCGATTTTTTAGTAATTCAACAATCTAACAATCATTTGAATATGAAATTATTATACTTCCGATGTTTAATACAGTCAAACGATTATTTCAATGTTATAATTAGAAACAAAAAATATCGCTCGTCTATCCAAGGTGGCCTAAATTCATCGGATGGCCACCGTTCAAACAAAGATCCCTGCAATTTGCAGGGACCAGCTTCGTTATTTCTCATGCTCATTGATTTGCTGCACAATAAATTCGGCATCCTGGCCAACTCCACCAATCAAAGCGGAGCCTCTCCGGTATTCAATGAATTATATTGTGAACAGTTTGTAAACAGCTAGAAAACAGGCGACGTATGCCAAAAAAAGCCCTTGCAGATGCGATGAAGTGCACCCCTTATAATGAACATTGGAAAAACCCCTGGTTAATCCGATGAATTATAGGGGGGGCATTTTTTATTCCAGCTAAGAAGGGTCAAAAGTTTAAACATTATCCTGAATCTCTAAAAATGGAAGCCGTAAGGTTACATGAGGAAGATGGTTGGAGCTATAGAAAGATAGCAGAACATCTAGACATCCAGGATTGGTATCGGGTCAGGGTTTGGGTGAGAAAGTATCACGTAGGTGGAGAGGTCGCCATAGAGGATAGACGTGGAGATCCACACCGAATAGAGACGGAGCAAGAACGTGAAATTCGACGTCTCCAATTGGAGGTAGATGTTCTAAAAAAGTGGTTACACATCTTGAATCGGGAGGGTTGCAGAGCCGATACACAGTCATTGACGAACTAAAGAATGCAAGAAGTAAAAGGACTTGTGTACATATCTAAATATAAATAGAAGCGGTTACTACGCCTTCTTGAAGCGTAAAAAGGAAGATCGGGACGGCGAGTTAAAGCGTAAAATCAAAGCGATTTATGAAGAGCGAAATAAGATTCTGGGTTACCGTCGTATACAAGACGAACTGTACCGTCAGCACGATCTTATTGTCAATCACAAGAAGGTACTACGCCTTATGCAAGAGCTTGGTATCAAGGCAATTATTCGTCGAAAGATCCATCGGACGAGTTATAAAGCAGCTGTATCAGACGGGAGGATAGCTGAGAACCTGCTGCAGCGGGATTTTAAGGTGAATGGCCCTAATCAGAAGTGGGTAACTGATGTAACACAAAAATTCGTTAAATTCGTTTCTTCAATAACAGCATCAAGTATTTCGTTTATAAAATGAATTAGTTAAAAATCAACAAGTAGGGTTATGGCGCGACGAGCGATTTGTTCAATGCTTGGGGCACCGGCTATTTGGAGCCGTTCTCGGCGGAACGCGTTACGTTCGGCACGATTCCGATCGTGGATCTGACGTTTTGGGCGCTGATGCTCGGCGGCTGGCTGGTGGTTCGTTACCGGCGCCGGCGGCGACAAGGAGCCGGCGGCCCCGCACACCGCGTGTACCGCTTCGTCTGGCTGCTGATGGTGCTGCATGTGGCTTTGCAGTCGGCGCAGGGGTATATGCTGTACCAGCAAGCGTCTGAGCGTTACGAACAGGTGGCGCTGTCGGCCGATTTTATTCCCGGCGTCTTCACCGTCATCGGGAAGTCGGGGGCGACCGTCGATTTGGCCCGCGGCACATGGTGGACAGGCGTGACGACGCAAACGCAGCTTCATTCGCAAGAAACGGCCGATCTGACACAGCTTTTCGAGACGAATCCGAAGGCGAAGACGCTGCAGGAGTGGTCGCCCTTCGTCGTCGTCGTGGACGACGAGAAGCGGCTCGGCGTGTACGATCCGCGCTTCTATCGGAACGGACAGTCGTTTCTGTTCGAATTTATGGAGAAGAGCGGGCTATAGGTAACACAATGCGATGTCAACATAAGGGGGCCCGTCGCCGCCCCCAAAAAAGCGCCCTCCTTTGGAGCGGCGCTTTTTGGGCGTGACCGGATTACGGCGTGAAGAAATTTTGCGTATAGTAAATGTTCATCGGACCGCCGAACGCGACGCCGACGCCCAGCCTCTTGATATCGCTAAGCAAGTTTTTGCGGTGGCCCTCGGAGTTCATCCAGCCGTGGTGGGCGAAGATGGCGCTCGTCTGACCGGCGGCGATATTCTCGGCGGCGGCACGGTAGGCGATGCCGTCGTTCTCCATCCGATCGAACGGGCTCAATCCGCTGCGGTTCGTATGATCGAAGTAGCCGCGGTCGGCCATATCCTGGCTGTGCTTGCGGGCGGTGGCGGAGGCGGCGTCCGACCAGACGAACGCGTCATACCCGAGCTTGGCCCGAGCCGCATTGGCCAGATCGAACGATTGACGCTCGAACGCCTGCACGAGCGCAGCGCTCTTCCCGGCGTAGAAGGCGGCCATAGCCAGCTCGGTCGCCTGGCCGATCACCTGCACGCCGGTCACGATGTCGTTGCGGTGGACGTCATAGAAGAACGTGACGTAAGCGCCGTCGATGTCGTAGGTATCGTATTCGCCCTTGGCGTTATTCAGCATGAAGCGCGTGTTGCCTTTCAAAATATAGGTGAGCGGGCTGCCGTATTGCTTGTGCACCGTACTTTGGGCAGCGCCATCTTGAATGCCCAGATCGGTGTGCCAGTTATCGGAAGGGGAGTACAAGGCGACGACCTTCCCACCGGCGATACCAACCTGAATGTAATTGCTGTAGTCCTGGTTATACACATACCAGGTGAAGCCGTACTCCGAAGCGTCTTGGCGGGCGGGCTGCCCGAGCCTTGCCGTCACTTGCCCCGCCGTATCGCCAATCGCGATTCCGCGCACGGATACGGATGCCTCGCGCGCTTTATCCTTTACGGAGGATGCCTGCGCCGCCTTCAGCTCCGTTACTTTCGATCTCAGGTTCATGATGAACTGGACGGCTTCGGCACGGGATAACGGTTCCGCCGCGCGGTAGCCTTCGACGGTAGCCGCTGTCTTGCCTTGCGAGAGGCCGGCGTCGAGCAAATATTGAACGGACGCGTTCAAGTCGAGCGTCCCCTGCTGGGTAGAAGCGATCAAGCGGGCGACATACCCGCGGTTATACCGGTTGCGGTCGGGATTATTCAATAAGGACCAGTGCCGGCTGGCGGCAAAGACATAGTAAGGCTCGTACCAGGCTTGCCCGATTTCGGCCGATCCGATCGGGGAAGGATAGGCGCGCAGCAGCATCGCGAGAAATTCCGGCTCGGACACGATGTTATCGGGACGGAATGTGCCGTCTTCGTAGCCGTCGACGATCCCTTGACCGGCGGCGCATTCGATCGCCAGCGCCCCCCAATGACGGTTCGTATCTTTAAATCCTTGAGCGGCCGAAACGGTTGACAGGGAAGCTGCGGGAAGGGTGAAGGCCAGCGTCATCAATGCGACCAGCCCCATTTTTATGCATCGTAGTATCAAGGCGGTTGCTCCTTTTTTGCCAGACATTGCATGCCTGTCTTATCCTTTAACTATAGTAGCCGTGCGGCGGTATGTCCATGTTAATCCCATCCAGAAAGGCTGCCCGGCAGCAAAAAAACCGTCCCGGAGGGACGGTTTTGCGGCGCGTAAGGCGGAAAAAAGAAGGTTTATTTACGTCTCGGCTCGCAGGCGTTCGCATCGCGGGATACGGTATCCTCCGCCAGCTTGTCGCCGAATTGGTCCAAACGGCTCGGGCTGCTCGCCGGGCCATTGTTTTTCGGTTTGCTGTTTCTTCCGGACATGGTTGATCACCTCCGAGGTTAGCGTGCGCCTGCGGACTTCACTTTATACCGGATAGACCGGCATCTATTCGGTTCAAGTCGGCATCGGCAGCGTACCCGCGTGCGCCTGCGGAGGGCTAACGAGGCTCACGCATTCGAAGCAGCAGCAGGCCGCTGACGAACATCCACAGCGAGCCGATGTAGAAGATAAGATCGATCGTGAACAGATCGATCAGGAAGCCGCCCGCGATCACCGCAAGCCCCGAGAACAGGCCGACATAGCCGTGGTACCGGCCGATCGTCCGGCCCCGGCTTCCGCCGCCTTCTTGCTGGCCCGAGCGGTCGGTCAGGTCGGCGATAAGCGCCTTTTCCCCGGTTTTCTGCATGGCGCCGAACAGGCCCATCAGCACCTGCAGCACGTACACCTGGCCAATCCACGTCACCAAGGGAAACAGCAGGAACAGCGCGGCCATCCCCCAGCCGCTCCACAGCAGCAGCGCCTTTCGCCCGCACCGGTCGGACCAGGCGCCGAGCCGGGTGTGCAGCAGGGAGGAGCAGATCGTGAACAGGCCATAGGCCAGCGCATATTCCGTAAAGCCGGCGCCGATCTCTTTAATGAAGATCAAGTAAAACGGGAAGACGAGGCCGCTCCCGAACAACGCCGCGCTTTGCGAAGCGATGAGCAGCCGCATCGGAGTCGGTGCAACCGCCTGCGCGTTCCCATTATCGTTTCGATTCGCTTCCACTCGGATCACCCGCATACCTTTCGTAAAATAAATTCATAAACAGCCCATTCGGGTCATATTTCCGCTTAACGGCGAGGAACGAATCCGCCTCCGGATACGCCCGCCTCATTTGCTCGGGGGTCGGATACAGCTGGTACGTCAAATAATACGTGCCGCCCTGCGCGAGCGCAGCCTCGACCAGCCGCTTGGTGGCGGCTTCGGCCTGGGCGACGCCGGCCGCCGACAGCTTCTGGTTGATCAGCAGCACGACGGCGAATCCTTCCTGCGCCGCATACGATAGGGCCGCCTCCTCGCTGCGCGGCATGTACCTGACAGTCGCATTCAGCAGATTGACCCGGTTCTCGCGGACGATGCGCCGCACGTCATCGATGAAAGCCGGGAAGCGCGCGCTAGGGATGAAATATTCCTGCAAAATGTCCGAGTCGCGCGAAGACGCATGCTCCAGAAACTCCACCTCCGGACGCATGGCATTGTTGCGCGACAGCAGCCCGCCTTCCTCGCTCCGGGTGTAGTACGCCTTCTGCACCGCCCAGCTGAACCGCTTGCCCCAGTCCCACTTGCGCGACAAGCCGAACAAGAACTTGTTGCGCTCGACGTTCCGCTCCTCGGACAGCTGGAGCAGCTCCGGCGTACGCTGCGCTTCCGTCCGGCTGTAAGTGGTCACATACATCTCCTCGAGCAGGCTGTCCGGCGAGACGGACAGCCTTGCAATCGCAAGCTCCTTCTCCGGCTTAGCCAGCACTTCACGGACGAACCAGCCCGGGAAGGACCGGTAATCGGTGAAGTCGGTGCGGACGCGGTAAATCGGGTTGTCGGTGACCCGCAGGTCGACGTCCAGGATGACGCCGAACAGACCGAAGCCGCCGATCGCGTGGCGGAACAGCTCGGCGTTCTCGCTGCGGCTGACGTTCCGGATCGCGCCGTCCGCGGTCAACAGGCGGAAGCTGTCCACGGTCTCGATGACCGGCCCGAACCGGACGTCGCGGCCGTGCACGTTGGAGCTGAGCGAACCGCCGACGGTAAAGATGTTGGACGACTGCATGACGAGGACGGACAAGTCGTACGGGTTCAAGTAGTTTTGTACGTCCGCCCACGTAGCGCCGCTCTGGACGCGTACGAGTCCGCGCTCGCGGTCGAGGCCGAGGATGCGGTTATACCCGCGCATGTCGAGGACAACCGCATGATCGTAGAACGTATGGCCGCCCTGACTGTGACGGGCTCCCGCTATCGACACGGGCAGCCCGAGCCCGGCAGCCTCGCGGACAGCCTGCTGCAGGCTTGCCGTATCTCCTGCCGGCAGGATGCGCTGCACCTGGCGGGACTGCAGGCGGCTGACGTCCGTCATCAGCCGTTCGGGCTCGCGATTCCAGCTGACGTAAGCGGAGGCGGCGAATAGCAGCACATAAGCGGCGATAAACCTAACGTATCGTGTTTTCATAAATATAAGTTTACCATAGGGTGCTCATACGGCGAAATCGCTTCACGGCATGCGTAGTTTTGGACAAATTAGGGAAAAAGAGAGGAGAGGCCCTAATTTGGTCAAAGGAGCGATGTTGAATGAGCAAGCGGCTGCAAGCTTATTTTCAAACCGAAGATGAGGCTGAACACGTTCGAATTTTGCTTCAGGCGCACCGGGCGGATCAGATTGAAGTGGGAGCTGTAGGCGACACGCCGGGGCGGGATGTCCTGCTGATGCCATTATCGGCGACAGTCGGCTCGGGGAGCGTCGGAGTTGCCGGCTCGTCCGGGCTGTCGACAGGGCATCCCGGTGAAGGAGCGCCTGGGGCGTTCGTCGGCTTTCATGCGTTGGACGAGCCCGGACGCGACCGCGGCGGGGAGGACGACCGGGAGCTGCGGTATGTGCTGAGCGCCCATGTCGATGAAGCCGAATACGAGAAGGTGGCCGAGCTGGTCCGCCGCAACAGCGGTCACGTGCTGAAGCTTGAAAGGTAGACCGCCGATGGAAAGCGGGAAGAACCTATCGTTATGGCATCCATAGGTTTTTTGGCATAAGCGGGAAGGCCCGACTTTGTTCACCGTTCCCCGATCTCCACGCGAATCGGGGTACAGTGATAACCGTTACAGTTGCTTTCCTCGCAAGGGCAGGCGGAAATAGCCGCAATGAGATCCGTTTCTGCTCTTAGCATCATGTAATCGCCGGCCGCGGATAAAGGGGTTTTGACTTGAATACGACCTGAATCATCAATCACCGTATTCATGAACATGTTAAACGAGTAGTGCTGATCCGGCTGAGGGATGCCGAATTCGGCAAGCGCGGTATTTAAATTGTGATAGCAGCTTTCGTGTTCAGGTTTGTTATATAAAAACCCGTACATTTCCGGGCGGCATGCGGGATTGAGCAAATCATGCTTGCCGACGGTATCCTCCAGCACAGTAAGCATGGGCCTGTACATGTTGGAGTACAAAACATCGTGCGGTCGAACATTCATCGTGCGCAGCGCATCCATGGTGACACCCGGATCCAGCCGTTCCTGTAGATGATTGGCATGATAGGCGACAAAATCTGCCACCTGCTGACCGTCTGCGTCAATCACCTTCACCGTCTGTCCCTTCTTGAGGGTAAAGCTGCGTCCTTGTTTTGCAGGAATCGTAAAATGATGGATGATCCGTTGTTGGGTCATAATACCTCCTGTTCATGAACTGCCCTATCAGTTTATCTAACCTCCTATCAACTTATTCAACAGACGGGGCATGCCAATTCCTGTTGCATAATTTGAATAAAAATGACCAACCGTAAAGGGGTATTCCACACATCCAAGGAGGTAATCAACCCGTATGCAAAACCCGTATTCACAACCAGGCGCAGCTCCGATGTCTTCCATGAATCATGGCGGCCATGAAATGTTTGATTCGCATGAAATTTTATCGAGCTTCATTAGTTTGCTGGACCAATATGTCATCTTTGAGCAGTTCATTCAAGACCAGGAGCTCAAGCGGATCCTGTATCATCAGCACCAATTCATTACCGACTTGTACAACATTACCGTAGAAGCCTTCGCCACAGGCAAGAAACCGTCACATCCCACACAGACTTATAACATGGATCAAAATAATCAAGTGATCTATGGCTTAGTGAAGACGGCGCCGAGAAAACCGATGATGTCGATCCGGGAAATCAGCGATCAAGGCATTTCCGCTTATATGCTGGGGCTTGTTAAATCTACGGCCTCCCTGCTTGCGATGGCCTCCCTGGAGATTACAAATCCGGTGCTTCGGCGTATGATGGCGGATAGCGTGCCTAATTTTATTGAAATGGGGTACGAGCTGTTTTTGTATCAAAATAAAAGACACTTTTATCAAGTTCCACAGCTGACTCAGCAGGATATGGCACAGTTGCAGCAAAGCTATGCCCCTTCGCCCTATCTCGTGTAACCTCATATCGTTGCTCCAGGCCAAAGAACCTTTCAAAGTAAGCTTTGAAGGGTTCTTTCGGTATTGGCGAGTCGCGGGTCATTAGAAACAGGCAGGGAGGCGGAATCATGAGAACACGGCAAGGACATCTCACATGGTGGCATTTATCTTTACTCGGAACAGGGTGCACGATCGGTACCGGATTTTTCCTGGGCTCCGGCATCGCCATACAAAAAAGCGGCTTTACCGTGCTGATTTTGTTTGTTCTTGCAGCTCTAGGCACCTCTTTTGTTTTTGCGACTTTGGCTAAAATGACGGCCGCCTATCCGGAGCAAGGCTCCTTTCGTACCTATGCCAAGCAAGCCTACGGGCGCTGGGCCGGATTTAGCAGCGGCTGGATTTACTGGTCATCCGAGATGCTTCTATCCGGAAGCTCTTTGACAGCGCTATCCCTATTTTCGCAGTTTTGGTTTCCTCAGATTCCGCTCTGGATCTTGACATCCGTCTATGCGGCGCTTGGCCTCACGGTGGTGATACGGGGAGCCGGAGGCTTTGAAAAAACAGAGGATGTGCTGGCCATTCTCAAACTTTCCGCCCTCGTCTTATTCATCTTCGTTGCCTTGTCCGTTTGGCTGGGAAGGTCCGGTATGAGTCATTCAGGGTCGAAGCTTCCTGCAAGTCTGGACGAATGGTTTTCTCCGGGTTTCAAGGGCATGTGGACGGGCCTCATTTATGTATTTTACGCTTTTGGAGGAATTGAAGTGATGGGACTGATGGCAGCGGGATTGCGTGAACCTCATCACGTGATGAAGTCCGGCAGGGTGATGCTTCTCATCGTGACCGTCCTCTATATGACGTCCATGGTTCTGCTGCTTGTTCTTGTTCCGCTCGAGCAGCTGCAGCAGCAGGAGAGTCCGTTTATTTCAGGCTTAAGAAGCTTAGGCTTCCATGTCCTGGTGCATGGGTTTAACGCGGTGCTCATCATCGCCGGATTTTCTACGATGGTTGCTTCTTTGTATGGGGTTACGCTTATGCTGGTCACGCTCGCAGAGGATGGGGATGCTCCCCAATGCTTCTCCGGCAGGAAGGGAAACCGGAGAATGCCCTATCCCGCCCTAGGTTTAACCGCAGCAGGATTGGCGGCATCCGTCCTTTTGGCGTTATGGACACCTAAGCATATCTTCGAGCATATCGCAACAGCATCAGGGCTGGTGCTCTTGTATACCTGGTGCTTTATATTGATCTCGGCTCCCAGAGTGGTGAAGCTTACGACCGGGGATAAAATAAAGTCCTTCAGCGCTCTCCTGCTTATCGGTGCGGCTGTCTCGGGGACGCTTGCTGAAGCATCGAGCAGACCGGGATTTTGGGTCAGCCTGCTAGTAGTCGTGATAATTGCCGTTGTCACACTGTTCATGAGGTTAAAGTGGAGAAAACAAGAAGCTAAGCGGAAGTACGGCATCGGGTCGGTTTAAGAAAGCAAATTATGAACCGCGCGCTTCATCCTTGTAAAAGGGCAGCGGGAGGGGATACGGTTATGATCGTGCAAAAAATATTGCTTCCACTCCAGATTGTCCTCCTGGCCGTACCACTTTAAGGAAGGATGCGCCGGGATTCCGTCGTATTGTTCCAAACGGCTCCTGATCGCTTTCTTCATGCTTTGGCCGAAATGCGTGGAATTGTTCATTTTCTCAAATACCCAGCGGGGCTGAAAAGCGAGCAGCAGGTAGGGAAAATGCCTGCTTTTGCGTATAGCATGGGCGGGCGTTGCACAAAAGGCGAAATAAGGATTTCCGTCAAAGCAAAATTCCCAGGAAGGGTGGGAGGGATCGGATGAAATGTCATCCGGCCATACCTGATCGTCGAGTCGGCTTACCCCGCTCAATAGAGCCCAGAACAGCTCTTCGTAAGCTTCAACCGGGCAACCGGTCCACCCGGCAGAGGAGGTATTGAAAAATACGACCAGAGAGGCATAGCGGCCGGTTTCTCTTGAGCATCGTCCGTATTGCTTAAGCAAAGCGGCAAGGTCCTGGGGAGCGGTTTGGGAGGCAGGGTCTTCGACAAAGCCGAATCGCAGATGATCGGATACAAACCCTTGTCTTCCGGGAATACAGGGGTAAGTATTCGAATCATCGTGAATCATCGCGGCGAATTGCCGAAAAGCGTCCTGCTGCCATGCCCTGAATTCAAACCGGTGCTTCTCCAGCCAGCTTCTCGTGTATAGCTCTGACATGTGAAATATCCTCCTTCATCGTGTACGTGATATGTGTATGATGAGGAGGGGAACCAGGTGAATGTCCCGTATTTACAAAAATAACGCCTTAAAGGCCTGATAGCCGAAATAGAAGCCAAAGCCGATCAGGGATATACCGGCCAGTCCGGAGACCCAAGGCAGGATCTTCCTGCTTCCAACCTTGTACAGGGTGCTTGCAATACCAGCCATAATCAAATCCCACAGCAAGATCCCGATAAATATGCCCAGACTATAGATCCATACTTTACCCACGCCGTAAGACTCCACGGTTTGGGCCAGGATGGATCCATAAATGCCGAGCCAAAATAAAATATTGAGCGGATTCGACAGCGCCATCAGAAAGCCCGAGATCAAAGACTTCGAAAGCGCTTCGTCCTTGGCCGCGTTCGCGGCGAGGCCCCCTCTGCTATGCAGCAAGCTCTCAATCCCCGTATACACAAGTACAAAGCAGCCAAAGCTCCACAAGAACGTCTTCATGAAAGGCGTCGTGAGCAAATGAGCGAGACCCAGGTAAACAACCAGCATGTACACGGCGTCCGCTGCCATAGCGCCAACCCCGACAAGCCATGCGTGAAGAAAACCGTATCTCGCTCCTTTGTCCAGCTGTGCGGCGTTAATCGGCCCGATTGGAGCCGATAAAGACAACCCTAAGAGGATATAAGAGATGAACATGCTCACGAACGCATACCCCCTGAAGCATACTTGTACAAGTGATTGTATTCCTGGGGAGAGACAAATAGAATACGGGTCGCTTCGAATTGCCCTCCCTGGCTGCTTGACTTTAAAGTTTGCTCATTAATTTATCGCACCATTCGATATATAGACGTTCATATTGAATACCGAATTCAACGACCGAGATGCTGGAGGCAATCGGATCATGGCTGCTGCCGGACGTTTCAAGCAATGGGGTGAGCTCCTTCACTTTGTCCAAATAGGCGGCTAACCTCTCTTCATGCTGCTTCTTCATTTCCGCAATTCGAACGGCCATTTGCCCGGGCTCTACGAGCCAGGAATTGTAAGCCTTGAGCAGAAAATCATCACGGACACTATGTTCAAGCTCCATAGGCTCTATCGTCCACTGTATTAATGCCTCTCGTCCGGCTTCGGTGATCTCATACAATTTCCGGGCGGGGCGATACGTATGCTGTTCGACCCCTTGAAGCTTTACCAAGCCCTCCCCTTCCATTTTAGACAATTCCGGATACACCTGATTGCTGCCCACTTTCCAAAAAGGCCCCAGTCGATTGTTCATGTGCTGCTTGATATCGTAACCGCTGAGAGGCTCGCGCGCCAATAAAGAAAGCAAGGCATAACGCATGGAACTCATGAAAACAACTCCTTTTTTAAATAAGTTAAATGTAATATAGGTTCTTTTTAATATATATTTATTTTTACAATTAATCAAACAGATTTTATATATGTTAAAAATGACTTATGTTTTTGTTGACTCATGAAATGTTATATGTTATTTTTGATTTAGGTTAAATTTAACATATAGTCATTCGGTCCATATGTTAAATAAATATGAGGAGGAATTTTCTATGCGTCTTATTTTCCAAGATCAAACATTTTCATTCGAGCTGCTGCGTACTTTGAGTTACGCCCCATACGGAGGAGCGGATATCGGCGAATGTCTGTCCACTGCGTATCGGATCAAAGAGGGCGATTTTGAAAGCTGGTATACGGAATGGTATCGAACAGCCGAACGCATTCATGCGCTGGCTGTCGACAGTTTAGAGCGGGGCAAACGGGTCAGTGCCCGCGAGTGCTATCTGCGAGCCCATAATTACTATCGGACCGCGGAATTTTTTCTGCATGGAAATCCGAAAGACCCGCGTATCTTGGAAACATGGGGGAAAAGCCGGAGTACGTTTCGCCAAGCTATTAAATTGATGGATACATCGGTGGAAGAAGTAGCGATTCCTTATGAAGGGACCTATTTGCCCGGCTATTATTACCGTGTGGACGATACACCGCGACCTGCCTTACTTATTCACGGAGGGTTTGACTCAACAGGCGAAGAACTTTATTTGGAAGTAGCGGCGGCTGCGCTGCAGCGTGGGTACAACTGCCTTACTTTCGAAGGTCCGGGACAAGGCGCTGTCATTCGTGAGCAGCATATCCCGTTTCGTTATGATTGGGAGAAGGTTGTCACACCTGTGGTCGATTACTTGCTGACTCGCCCCGACGTGGACCCCGACCGGATTGCGCTAATGGGCATCAGCCTCGGAGGATATTTAGCGCCTCGTGCTGCAGCCTATGAACATCGGCTGGCTGCTTGCATCGCTAACGACGGTTTGTTCTCCAATCAATTCGGAGAGATCGCCCGCAAGCTTCACCGGGGGAACGATGAGGACTTAAACAATCCGGCGTATGTGGAGAAGTTCCTTGAAGTATTGACCTCCCAATATACCGGTGTTCGTTGGGCCATTGAAAATGGCATGTTCACGTATCAGGCTGAATCCGTTCACGAACTCATCCGGAAAACAGAGCCTGTCACGCTGGAAGGCGTGGCGCATAAAATCAAGTGCCCGACGCTGGTATGCGAAGCCGAAGCCGATCATTTCTTCGCCGGCCAGCCGAAGATGCTCTATGACGCTCTTACCTGCCCCAAAACGTTCATGCTTTTCACCGCGGAAGATGGAGCTGAAGAACACTGTCATTTCGGTGCGCTGCTTTATTTTAATCAACGTGTCTTCGAGTGGTTGGATGAGACGCTGGATATCAAGTAACACCTAACCGCTCTCCCCAAATAGCTTCATTGGCTCTGACGCCGGTGAAGTTTTTTTATATATGTAACTTTTGTTCGGGCTGTACGTGTATACAGTGAGGGGGGAGGCAATGAATCGGGATTCCTTGGATACCATGTATCAAAAATATGTGAATGACGTTTATCGTTACTTGTTCTCCCTCTGCCGCGAACATCATACCGCCCAGGACCTGGTACAGGAAACCTTTTACCGCGCTTATTTGTACTTGGAAAACTGCAAGGATGACAGGGTAAAGCCATGGTTGTTCAGGGTGGCCTACAATGCGTTTATCGATGTCAAGCGCAAAGAAAAACACAGCTTCGCTCAAGATATCCGTTACTTCCAGCAGATGCCGGACCGGGAAACGCCGGAAGAACAGATGCTGCAGCGGGAACGAAGGCAGGAAATGGAGCAATGGATCTTGGATCTGCCCGAAAAACAGCAGCAAGCGATTTTACTGGTTGATTTCAACGGGTTGTCTTATCAAGAAGCGTCGGACATTATGGGAATCGGATTGCCGCACCTCAAAATCCTGTTATTTCGGGCTCGGCAAAAACTTCGGCGGCAGAACGAAAGGATGGATGCAAATGAGTGAAGAATTCAGAAGGAAGCTGCAGCTTTACGAGGAAGGCAAGCTGCCTGCGGAGGAACGGGAAGAGGTGGAACGGGAGATTGAAAAAATGGAGGCTTATCAGTCTTATATGGATGAGCTTATGGGAAAAGATCGGGAAGCAGAAGCCGAGACCGCAGATTCATTAAAAGAAGCCAGCATCATTCGAAAAGGAAAATGGAAAGCACGGATAAATACTTCGTTTACCGTTATAGGCATGGTATTCCTGGTCATGTTAATCTGTTCGATTTGCACCAATCTCTTTTACGCTGCGGGAGAGCCGAATCGGATGGAGCGTTATAAAGATATCGTTGCCTCAACGATTGCCGTGACCCGTCCGAATGTCGAGGTTGCGTTAAGCTCGAACAGTAATCTCTTTTTTACCATGGACTTACATGGAAAAATGAGAAGGCAGATTGGAGATGAAAGGGCGGTTGTCGGTGATTTCTCCTTCTCATTTGTATTCAACCGTCCGGGCATCGGACAGATGTCATGGTTGAATGACCATACAAATACGGCCGTCTTTCAGTTTCCCAATACGTTTCGTCAGGATAGCGGCCAGGAATGGAGCAAATTGGAGAAGCTGCCGGAGGGTACGGTGACGGAAGCGGCTCTCTCGTTTGACAGAATGTTTACGACGGACGAATTGCTTCAACAATTTAAAAACAAAAACATGACACCCGTCTGGTTCGCGGCGGATACGGGCCTTGAGAAAACGTCGGAAGAATCGATCGTTTGGAACCCGGTCGGTTTTCCCTATCGCCCGGTCTGGCACCATGACGATATCCGGATTACAAGCTACAAAGAACAGAAAAGCGGCTGGTTCGGGAAAATTGTCACCAAAGGAGGCAGCTACCCTGCGATTGACACATATGGCAGCGGAGAGCTGAGAAACGAAAATTTTATGAAGACGCTGCGATTGCTTCAAGATTACAGATCGATCACAAAAACATTAGCGCCTTCGTTACAAATCGATCAAGCGATCCAGTACCTGGAAACGAACGGTGTCAAGCTTTACGGAGCTGTAGTTACCGGACCGACCAAAGAAATATTAAAGCTCAAGCAGGAGCCATGGGTAGCCAGCATTCGCGTGGGTGAGGTCCGCTTATGGAATTGGCAGGACAGACCTTGAGATGGGTTCAATAAAGAGACGGCTGACCATAACGGGGTACAGTTCCCGTACGGTTGCCGTCTCTTATCTTGAATCAGGAGATGGTTACATCCCTATTTAGATAAACCATCTGGATACAATGACCAGAAGAATGAACAGAACAAGAATTACACCTGTGGTAGTCCCTAAACCGCCGAAACCTCCACAGCTTCCACCGAAACCAAGAGCACCCATCGTTCAAAACCCCTTTCATTTGGTTATTGTCCTACATGAACACTGTATGAACGTACCCGGTAATAAGTATGGACGAATGCCTGAGGTCGAAAAAAATAGTTAAACATACACCCCGTATCGCATCGATACGGGGTGTGAGCCGCAGCTATTTTACGTACGGCGGCGATTCAAGTGAATGAACGTAATCGCTAGCGCCATGACCAGCACGGCCCCTTTAATGATATCGAACGCATAATACGGCATGTTCAGCATCGTCAGACCGTTCAGCAGCACGCCGATCAGCACGGCGCCGAAGAACGTGCCGATGACGTTCGGCTTGCCCGCGCCAAGCACGGAGTAACCGACGAACACGGCCGCGACCGCTTCCATCAGGATCGGAGCGCCGGCGTCGATTTGCCCGGAGCCGACCCGGGCGGCGAACAAGATCCCGCCCACAGCGGCGAATATACCGGATAAGACGTAAGCGAACGTGCGCACCCGGTTGACGGAAATGCCGGACAGCCGGGCCGCTTCCCGGTTGCCGCCGGTGACGTACATTTGACGCCCCCAGCGCGTGTAGGTTAGGAAAATATGAACGAGGATAACGGCGATAATCATGATCAGGACGGGAACGGGCACGCCAAGCAGCTTGCCTTGTCCGATCCACAGGTAGGAAGGGTCGAATTTGCCCGGCGCCTTCGTGCCGTCCGTCATTTGCATATTGTTGTAGATGGAGAAGCCCTTGGTATACGTCTTGTGCACGCCCCCGATGATGTACATGACGGCAAGCGTCGCCAGCAGGTCGGGGATCCGCACCTTGACGATAAGCAGCGCATTCAGCAGGCCGACAACGATCCCGATCAGCAGCGGGACGATCAGCACGACGATCAGCGGCAGCTGGAACCAGACCATCAGCGTGGCTACGACGACGGTCGTCAAGGATACGGTGGCCCCGACCGACAAGTCGAACCCGTCGACGATCTGCGAGAAAGTTACGCCGATCGCCACGAACGTGACGATGGAGATAGACCGCAGAATGTCCGCCATATTGTCGTACGAGAGGAAGTTTTCGTTGACGAGCGAGAATGCGGCAATGACGATGGCAATAACGGCCAACGCGCCGTATTTATACGAATAATCGAGTAGTTTGTCTTTCACTTTCGGTTAAGCCTCCCCGCTGCTTGCGTAGTACAACACTTGTTCCTGTGTGGCCTCAGCCCGCGACAGCTCTTTGACGACGCGTCCGTAGCTCATGACCAGAATGCGGTCGGCGATCCCGAGAATTTCCGGGATTTCGCATGAGAAATACAGAATGCCCTTGCCTTCCTGAGCGAGCTTCCCGATCAATCGGAAAATGTCGCTCTTCGCACCGACATCGACGCCCTTCGTCGGTTCGTCGAACAAATAGACGTCGGCGTTGGTTGGCAGCCATTTGCCTACGGCGACCTTCTGCTGGTTGCCGCCGCTTAAATATTTAACCAGCTGGTTCTTGTTCGCAGGCTGAATGCCGAGCTCGGCGATGCGCGCTTCCGCGTTCGCCGCTTCCTTCCCGCGCTGCACGAAGCCGAGGCGGCTGAGCGCGCGGAGAATCGGCAGCGCCAGATTCGCCATCACCGGCAGCTCGACCAGCACGCCCTGCTTGCGGCGTTCCTCCGGGATCAGCGCCAGCCCGGAGCGGACCGCATCGGCCGGCTTCGCCAGCCGCAGCGGCTTGCCGCGCAGCAGTACCTCGCCGGCATCAAGCGGGTCCGCGCCGAACAGGACGCGCGACAGCTCGGTCTTGCCTGCGCCGACGAGACCAACCACGCCGACGATTTCGCCCTGCCGCACGGACAAGCTGATGTCGCGCACCTTCGTGCCCGACGTCAGCCCGCGCGCTTCCAGCAGCGTGTCGCCGATGGCGACCTGCGCTTTGGGGAACTCCTCGTCGAACTTCTTGCCGAGCATCTCCTCTACGACGGCAGCGGCGTTCGTATCGGCGGCCGCCTTCGTGGAGATGCGGCGTCCGTCGCGCATCACCGTCACGCGGTCACTGATGCGGAACACCTCGGCGAGCCTGTGGGAGATGAAGATGCAGCCGACGCCGTCCGCCTTCAACCGGTTCATGAGGCGGAAGAGCTGGTCGGCTTCTTCATTGCTGAGCGGTGCGGTAGGCTCGTCGAAAATAATGAACTTCGCCTGCTGGGCGAGCGCCCGTGCGATCAGCACGAGCTGCTTCTGGGCGATCGAGAGCTCGCCGGCTTGCCGCTTTACGTCGATCCCGGTCAAGCCAAGCTCGCTTAGCAGCCGCGCGGCATCTTGCTGCAAGGCGCTCCAATCGATCCAGCGGCGCCCGCCGGTGATCCGGTCCAGCATAATATTTTCGGCGACGGTCAGCTGAGGGACCAGTGCGGTATCGACTTCCTGATACACGCATTGAATGCCGAAGCGGATCGCGTCAAGCGGCTGCTCGATCGCAAGCGGTCTGCTGTCGATCGCAATGGTGCCTTCATCCGCACGATAGGCGCCGGAGAGCACCTTCATCAGCGTGCTTTTGCCTGCGCCGTTCGCGCCGAGCAGCGCATGAATTTCGCCGCCCCGCACCTCAAAATCGACCTTGTTCAGCGCCCGTACGCCGGGGAAAGACTTCGTAATGCCCAACATGTTCAACAGGCTGACGGAAGAACTTGCCATCGGATGTGCTCACGCTCCTTCAATGGAAAATCCCATCGGACCTTGAGCGGCCGATGGGATCGGAATATTCAAATGCTTACTTGTTCTCCGCCTGCTTCAGCCAATCGGTGTAGCCTTGCTGGCTGCCGCCCCAGCCTTTGACGTGCTTGCTGAGCTCGGTTGTGGAGATTTGCTCTTTCGGAAGCTGATCGCGGGACACGAATACCGGCTCCAGCACGACTTTCTCCGGCGTTTCGTCGCCGTGCAGCTTCTGGTACAAATAACGAACCTGGATGCGGCCGATATCTTTCGGATCGACGGCGGCGGAGGCGATCCAAGGATTTTGCGGGTCCTGGATCATTTGCAAGTCCTCGTCGCTCATGTCGATGCCGTACACTTTAATTTCCGTACGGCCGGCTTGCTGGATGGCGCGTGCGGCGCCTTTGGCGAACTCGTCCCAAGAAGCCCAGACGGCGGTGATGTCGCCCTTGTTCGGATATTTCCTCAGGATCGCTTCCATTTGCGCCTGCGTGTCAAGCGCGGTATTTTGCGTAGCGGCGCCGAAGGCAGCCACTTCTTTAATGTCCGGGTATTTAGCCTGGAAGGCTTGGTAAGCGACTTGGCGGCGTTCCATCGGCGCGAAGCCCGCAACCCAAATTTTGACAATGTTGCCTTTGCCGTTAATGTCCTTCGCGAGCTGTTCGAGCGTTTGCTCGGCCATCTTCGCGTCGCCTTGCTCGAGCACCGTTACGCCCGGCACTTTCAAGTCGGCGTCGAACGCAACGACCGGAATTTTTTTCTCCAGCGCTCTCTTCACGCCGGCTTCGAGCGCTTCCGCTGTCCCGTGGTCGATCAGAATGCCGTCGACCTTCTGATTAATCGCAGCGTCGAGGTTCGAGGACATTTTGGCGAGATCGCCGTCAGCCGGGTTGACGGTGACCGTACCGCCGAGCTTTTCAACCTGCTCTTTCACGCCTTCTATGTACTGGGCCGAGAACGTTCCTAAATTGATTTGCATAATGAGTGCAATTTTCTTGCCTGCCAGCGGGTTCGCTTGAGCGCTTCCCGATGCAGTGGCGTTATCCGCCGGTTTTGCCGCTTCCTGAGGTTTCGAGCCGCAGGCGATCATGGCGATCGACAGAACGAACACGAGCACGAACAGGGCGCTTTTTCTCCAAGTCAACATTCTGATTTCTCCCCTATCATTTGAATATTATATAATTCCAATGGAATTACTAGGTTATTACACCTTACCACGTTATTTGACGATCGGTCAATAGAACGCGATATTAGTGCTATTTCGCTATGTATCTACATAAAACGACAACGCCTCAACTATAATAGCATAGAAGTTTCATTCTGAACATAACGCAAAAAAAGCCTTCTCCCCGCATCCCGGCAAAAGGCTCTTCCTTATTCGTCTGATCTCTTATTGAAGCAGGAACGCGGTCGCCACCAACGCAACGGCCATGTAATACAGCAAATCCAGCCATTGTCTGTTAAGCTGCTGCGACAAGAGGAACACCATAAACACCGAGCGGATGATGATAATAAGCAGCGCGATTTGAATGAAAGCTTCCGGCACGCGATTCTCCCTCCTTGGGATCGATTCTATACCCTAAACATATGCGGCTGTCGGCCGGTCATGACAGTCGCAGGCAAGCGTTTGTTCGTCCAAATGGAAGAAAGGTTGCCGTGAAGCTGCAACCTTTTGCACCGGGGGTCCGTTCATATAGATAACTCCGGAGTATTCTGTAAAAGGTGGGATTTTAATGATAAAAAAGTGGATAACCGTATTATCGGCAACGACGCTGTTAACCGGGGCCTTGGCGGGGTCTGCGCTTGCTTTTAACGATGTGGATGCGGATCAGAAGGAACCGGTGATGGATCTGAAAGCTCGCGGGATCGTAAGCGGGGTAGACGATAAGCATTTCGTACCGAAGGGCAAAGCCAGCTATGCGCAAAGCGTGCATATGCTGGTGAAGGCGTTCGGTCTGAACATCGATCCTTTGAAGTTTGTGAAGAAGCCGGAAGCTACCGACTACTTCAAGAAGGTGCCGAACAACGCCTGGTATGCGGAGTCGTTCGTGATCGCGCACTTGAACGGCCTGCCGATACCGAGCGATATTGACCCAAGCGAATCGATTACGCGCGAGCAGTTTGCGGATTTGTTGATTCATGCGATCGACACGAAGGGCGCCTTCCCGGTTATTAAAATGTGGATTCAGTTCACGGATCAGGACGATATCGACCCGGCTTACAATAACAGCCTGCAGCGGATGGTGCTGCACGGGATCGTGAAGCTTGGCGAAGACCGCAAGTTTTTCCCGAAGCAGGAGCTGACCCGCGGTGAAGCGGCTGTTTGGCTGCACAAGGCAATCCGTTTCGTGGAAACGCATACGAAACCGCAGGCGCCTCAAGAAGAAGTGAGTGTATCCGTGGTGAAAGTGAACGACGACGTGAGTAAGGTCGTCCTGTCCCGCGGCCAGAAGCCGACGGCCGGTTATGGCATCCAGGTTACCGGCATCCGCTTTGAGGGTGACGACCGTGCAGTCGTCACCTACACGCTGACCGATCCGGAGCCGGACAGCCTGAACGCGGCTGTAATTACCGAGCCGAAAGCGGAAACGTACGTCCACAGCAAGTACAAAGTTGTGGCTGAACCGGCTGCCGCGAAGTAACCGGCCCGCTGCGGATCAAGTCCTTGCTGCAGTAGATGTCCCTGCCCAGGTACTGGAACCCGCGGATTTCGGCGTTGTCCATAGGAAATACAGCCGAAAGCCCCCGGTAAGGGGGCTCTTCGGCTTGGAAGGAGACTCGATCGGCGTTTGTGCCCGGGCAGGGACTTGTGGATACCGCTCAGGGAGCAGGGGTGCGCGCGCCTTCTTTCGCAGCGGCGTCGGCCGCGTTTGAGCGTAATCGGACATATAAGGCGCAGAACATTTGCACAGCAAGCAGCGTGACGACAAGCCCGGCCAAGGTAGCCAGTACGGCAATAGGTGTCGTCCAGAAATGCTGCGGCTGCGCAAAATAAGGGACCAGCGACACCGCTAAAATCGGCGGCGCGTTCAAATGAAACCTCTTAATCAGGAAGAAAGTTGTAAGGACGGTCAGCATAAATCCCATCAATCCAATCTGAGCGATATACAGCCCGGTGCCGATCATCGAGGCGGCGCCTGCGCCAACAGTCATTCTTACCAGGTCTTTAATTGCGAACGATCGACTTGCGAACAAGTAGCTGAAGGCTCCGAGCGTAGGATAGAACAACGATTTAAGGGAAGGAAAATGCAGCGAAAGCCAGTATACAAGCAGCAAGTACAGGCAAACGGCCAGCGATTTGATATCCATGTAGGGGAGTCCTGCCTTTATCATGAGACATGTTTGCGAACGAACAAAACCTGAATCTAATGTTACTACCGCAGCCTTCCGGGCGTCAATCCGGTTTTTTCATGCCGATACTTTGTTAGGAAGGAGGAGGGCGCAGACGGTTCAACCAGGAAACGATCGGGTAAAACGGGTATACTATCCTTAAGACTTTCAACGATAAAGGGAGGACCCGTATATGAAGACAAAGACGGCGGATATGGGCGGCTGGAATTTGGCCTACACCGATCAAGGAGAGGGCGTACCCGTTGTGCTGCTGCACGGCTTTTGCGGAAGCGGCGCTTACTGGGACGAGATCGTCCCGCTGCTCGAAAGCGGCTGCCGGGTCATCGTTCCCGACCTTCGCGGCCACGGGGCGTCCGGTTCCCCGAACGAATCGTACTCGATGGAGTCGATGGCCGGGGATATCGGCAAACTGATTGACGGGCTCGGACTGGGCGAGAACAAACCCGTCGTGCTGGGACATTCGCTCGGCGGCTATGTGACGCTGGCGCTGGCCGAGAAACAGGCGGACCGGCTGCGCGCGTTCGGCCTTGTGCATTCGACGGCCTACCCGGACGACGAGAAGGGCAGAGCCGGTCGCGAGAAGGCGAAGCAAACGATCCAGGAGCAAGGCTTGCCGGCGTTCCTGGACGGCCTGATCCCGAAGCTTTTCGCCCCGGCTCATTTGCAATCGATGCCGGAAGCCGTGCGTAAAGCGAGAGAGATCGGCCTCGGAACAAGCCCGGAAGGAGCGATGCGCACCCTCGAAGCGATGCGGGACAGGCCCGACCGCAACGCGGTGCTGTGGGAGACGAGGCTGCCGGTGCTGCTTGTCGCCGGAGCGTCGGATCAGGTCATTCCCGAGGAGCGCACGTTTTCCGTCAGCGGTGAGACGATATCGCAGCAGCGAATTGAAGCAGCGGGGCATATGAGCATGATGGAAACCCCGGGCATTTTGGCGCAAATCATAAAGAATTTCATAAGCGGACTATAAAGTAAGCAAGCATTGGAAGCGGAGCGGGCCTGAAGGGGGCTCGCTCTTTTTTATCGCAGACGAGAGGCAGGTAGACACGGGAGATCAAGTGCCTGTTTTTCGCGGCAGGGTGCAATCGTCGTTAACGATCCAAACGAGGGAGGAGTAAACTGAAATTATCAAAAAAAGTGAGTGATCACTCATTATTATTGCGATCTGAAAGCGGAGGCGATACGGATGACGCATCGGATGATCGAAACAGATGTTTGTGTAGCCGGGGGAGGGCCGGCCGGCCTGTTTGTCGGTCTGCTGCTCGCCAAAGCCGGCGTTCGGGTAACGGTTCTCGAGAGCCACGATAACTTTGACCGCGAATACCGGGGTGAAGTGCTGCAGCCTCGTTTTTTGCAGCTGCTCCAACAGCTGAATCTGCGCGACTACATCGAATCGTTCCCGGGGGCGAAGGTACGCCAAGGCACGTTATTTTATAAGAACAAAAGAATGGGCTCCTTCAGCTTCGAGGACGTCTCCGGCGCCTTTCCTTACGCGTTGTGGATGCCCCAGCCGGTATTGCTGCAAGCCTTGTACGATAAGGCGCGGACGTTCCCGTCTTTCGAGATGCTGTTTCACGCTCCGGTGAAACAGCTGCTTCATGAAGGCGACCGGATCGCCGGCGTTGTGGCGGAAACCGCCGACGGGCCGCTGGAAGTGCGGGCGCGGTTGACCGTCGGCGCGGACGGGCGCTTCTCCGCCGTGCGCAAGCTGGGCGGTTTCGAGATCGAGTACGAGCATTACGCAGGGGATCTCGTATGGTTCACGGTGCCGAAACCGGCCGATTGGGGCGAAGAGCTGCGCATGCTGATTACCGACGGTCACGGTTATATCGTCCTGCCTAAATACCCGAACCTGCTGCAGGTCGGCATCGCCGTTCCTGCCGCGGAATGGAAAGAAATAAAAGCTCACGGCATCGAACCGCTGCGCCAGGAGCTGCTCGCCGCCCACCCGGCTTTCCGCGATTTCGCCGAGTCGCTCACCGACTTTAAGCCTTTCGTGCTGCTGCAAGCCAAAGATTTCTATGTGCGCGAATGGGCGAAGAACGGCTGTCTGCTCGTTGGCGACGCCGCTCACTGCGCTTCTCCCGCCGGTGCGGTAGGGGTGTCGCTGTCTGTGACCACGGCCGTCGTTGCCGCCGACGTCATCTACGATGCGCTGCGGGACAGGGATTGTTCCGCCGGGCGGCTTGCTGCGGTTCAGAAGTGCCGCGATCGCGAAATTCGCTCCATCCACAGCATGCAGGACCGCGCCGCCAAGCTGATGTTCAGCTCGTCGCCATTCATTCGCACATGGGCGCCGATGTTTATTTCTTTTGCGGCCAAGACGAAACTGATCCGCTTCGTGCAGCGGCGTCTGCTCGTGCTGCCGGAGCCGCTGGCGATTCACGAACGGTTTATGTTCTAACGTCAGGACGTCCGTCGGTGTATGGCGGTTACGTGAACGGGCTATCCCGTGGTGTATGTGGTGTATAATGAAGCTGGAGCAGATTTTCGGTTGCGTCCCGAGGGAAGGAGAGTAAGTATGGAGTCGGAGCAGAAGATGTTGGATGAGAAGATCCGTTCGATCGCCGCGGAGCATCCGATTGTTTGTTACGACGGCGTGTGCGGCTTTTGCCAGCGGGTCGTGCAATTTATTTTGCCCCGTGACCGCGCCGGCCGGTTTCGGTTTACGGCGATTCAATCGGACGTCGGCCAAGCGCTGCTGTCGCACTACGGTCTTGATCCGCAGGCGCTCGATACGTTCGTTCTCATCGATAATCATCGAGCTTACACCCGTTCTACGGCAGGCCTGCGCGTCTTGCGCGGACTCGGAGGCGGATGGGGACTGCTGTACGCGTTCATCGCCGTACCGAAGCCGCTGCGCAATGCAATGTACGGCTGGATCGCCCGCAACCGGTACCGATGGTTCGGCAGGACTGACGCTTGCCTGATCCCGGGACGGGACGTACGCGAGCGGTTTCTCGATACGTGACAGCGGATATCGATTCGATTCCTGCTGCAGGCGCAAAAAAACGTCCGGCTTTAGAAAAGCCGAGACGTTTTTTTGGCGTCATGGAGCAGCCTTACAGCTGCTCAAAAAAGGCGCTTACCCGGTCCGCGTATTCCTGCTTCTGCGGCGGGTAGTTTCGGGCATGGCCTTCGGCAGCCGTCGTCCACAGCTCGAACCGGTCCTTGTGCTTCTCCCACAAGGACTCGCTGTTGCGCAGCGGGATGGAAGGGTCGTTCGCGCTGTGTATGAATAAGATCGGTCGCGGATAGATCGCGTCAACCGCTCTCAGCCCGTCTACCTCATCCGGCTCGATGCCGAGCATCGGGGGCAGCATGTTCATGATCAGCGGCGTAAAAGGAAAGTCCGGCAAATGCGACCACACCGACAAATTATCATTCAAGTAGCTGCTTAGCCGGTTGAACGGGCTGTCGGCCACGATCCCTGCCACCGCTGGCTCCTCGGCGGCGGCTGTCAGCGCGGTACTGGCTCCCATGGAGAAGCCGAGCACGCCGATTTTGCCGGGACGCTGCGCTTTGATCCAGTCGATCGCGCCGAGCAGGTCGTACTTTTCATAGTACCCGACGCTCGTCATCGTTCCTTCCGATTCGCCGGAATTGCGGAAGTCGAACATGAGCACGCCGAAACCGCGATCGGTTAAGTCTTTGGCCAGCGATAACGCTTCGGCGTTTTTTTGTTCCCGGTTGTTTTTATAACCGTGCGCCATAATGATTTGCGCCTTGCCGTAAGTCGCGCTCTCGACGGTTTGCGCGGGAGGCATATACCAGCCTTTTAACAACAGGTCGCCTTGACGGCTCTGGAACTGCACATCCTCGTAGGCCATGCCGAGCCGTTTGGGCGAATCTTCAAGCGGCTTCGGGTCGGGGTGCGACAGCTGCCAGCCGACAAATCCGGAAATACCGATACATGCCGCTGCCAGTAGAAGAATAAGTGCAAAGATGACGCGAAGCCGGATCCGCCGTCGGCCTAAACGCCGTCTGGGCGCTCTTGTAATCGCGGGAGTAGGTTTCATGCGCTTCCTTTCCATTCCTTTCCTGAGTAACGTATCGTAAATGAGAAACAAGATTTCTTCATTATACGACAAATGAGGAGGCGCGGGAATGGGACCGGTTACTTAGAGAAGATGCTGTTTTTTGGCAGGGTCGTCCATATATAAGATAAACCGAGCCCCAGGGCAAGCAGGAGCAACGCTTGATACGGGGCGGCCATCGCCCAGAGCAGCGGAACGGTAAGCAGCGCAACCGTCACGGCATGAATGCGGCGAATGACCGTTTGAGCCGATTGTGCGCGCAGCGCGGGCGGAAGCGGATAGATGAACGACCATTCCGAGTGGCGGTACGCCTTGGCGAGTTCCTTTAATTGAAGGGCCGTTAGCGTTGTAAAAAGAAGAAACACGATCGCCGGAGCCGCGACGCCCTTTGTGAACGGAATAATAAGACCGCCGAGCACTGTCAGCCGGAGAGTCATGCCGAACCCCTCCGACCGCAGCCAGACGTATACATATAGAAACCGATACGTATGCGATGCATCGAAGCGAAGGCCTGCTAGCCCGCGGATCAGCTTGCGCGGCGCGTGCACCGGTCGGGGACGCCCATGCAGCTCGGCTACATCCACGAATTGATTCAGCAGCCGCAGAATAAGGCTCCGGTGCCGGCGCTCTGCTTCGACTAGCTGCAGCCAATGGAGCTTCTTTTCGTCCAGCAGATGGATCAAGCCGAAATAAATGAGTAAAGTCGCGGCTACGAGCAGCGAACCGGCCGGAGGGCTCAGCGTAAGCAGCATATAGAGGCAGCCTCCCGCCAGCAGCCATCGCAGCATCGCGAGCAGCGCTCTCTTCGAGCGTATTGTCAGCTTGAGCTCGGTCCAATGGCCTTGCAGCAGCACACGCTTGAGAACAAGCAGCACCAGCAGGGCGTGAATGAAGCCGGGCTTATCGCCATCCGCGAAGGCGAAAGCCGGCCAGACAGCCAGCCACGCGGCGAGCAGCCCGAAAGCTTGGACCGCGAAGGAGGCGTTCACCGCCCTTGTCATGTAATGGCGGGCGATTTCGGTCTCGAGCGGCAGCCAGAATACGGTATCGGCTTCGCGGATGTAGGTGCGGATCGGACTCCATGCGGCGAACGGGAGCAGCACCAGCGCAGCTATCTCCCGAAAAGGAAACCCCGGAGGCGCCTGCGTGAGCAGCTTACCGTAGAAGAAGCTGCCGGCGAGCACCAGCAGAAGGACGAATAAGGAGACGCTTTGCAGCGCATATCCGACATAGGGCCGGATTTCAAGCCGGAAATCTTTCGTTCGCTTGCTCCACGTCTCCCGCGCGTCAAACGTCAGTCGTTCCGGCTTCTTCATAGGCTGTTCACGTCCTGCGTTACCAAGCTGCAGAAGACGTCGTCCAGCGAAGCGCCGGGCATGCGGGCTTGTGCACGCAGCGCCTCCAAATCGCCGGCGGCCGTCAATCGGCCTTGGTGCAGCAGCACGTAACGGTCGCCGTACCGTTCGATTGTCGATAAAATATGAGAGCTGATCAGAATGGACGCTCCGCTTTCTTTGACCCGAACCATCAGCTCCAGCAGCGAGCGGATGCCTAGCGGATCGAGACCGAGGAACGGTTCGTCGATGATGTACAAGTCCGGCTTGACCAAGAAGGCGCTCATGATCATCACCTTTTGCTTCATGCCTTTGGACAGATGGCCGGCCAGCCGGTTGCGGAACGGTGCCATCTGAAACTCCTCGAGCAGCCGTTCGGATCGCTCTTCATAGGTTGCGCTGTCTAAACCGTAGGCCATCGCAGCCATCTCGAGGTGTTCCCTCACCGTTAATTCTTCATATAACAAGGGCGATTCGGGGACGTAAGCGTATGTTCTCCGGTAAGCGGCCGGATCTTCCTCCAACCGGCGTCCCGCAAGCCGAACCGCGCCCGAATGCGGCTCCATTAAGCCTAATATATGCTTGATCGTCGTGCTTTTCCCCGCCCCGTTCAAGCCGATCAAGCCGACCATTTCCCCGGGACGAACGGAGAAGCTGATGTCGTGCAGCACCGGCTTCTGCCGGCTGTAGCCGCCGATCAGATGCTCCACTTCCAATAAAGGTTCCATCTCGTATTCACCTCTGAGCCTTATTGTACCTTGTTTGCCAGGGAAAAGAAAAAGCTACCGTCCGCGCCCATGGCCGCCGAACTTCAAATAAAGAAGACATGCTCCCGCGGTAATGAGCGGAACCGCCAGGTAGGCGCCGGAGAACGGAGCGATGCTCACGCATAGCGCCGTTGCGAGAAGCGCCGACCAGCGCCCCTTACGGTCGCGCCAGAGCAGCTTCAGGCAGGCCGCGGAAGCCAAGACATACACGAGAATGCCGAGCGTGGTCGGGATAAGAATCAGACGATCGGCGGCAAAGTCCGTGACATAACTGCCGCCCAGGACGAACGTATTGGTTGCAAAAAGAAACAAGGTCGAGCGGTAAGGCGTTCCGTTTCGGCTCGTACCGGCGAACCAGCGCGGCAGTTTCCCGTCTGTCGCCAGCGAGAGTCCGAGCCGTGCGGAGCTGGCCAAGTATACGTTCAAGGTGCCTAAGCATACGATACACGCGACGACGGCTGTCGTTAACCCGGCATTGACGCCGAGCACGCGGTTCATTAGCGCGGCGAGCGGAGCGGCATCTGACGGTTCCCCATAGGTATGCGTGCCGACCGTTACGACGGACAACAGCGTATAGGTGATCCCGACGACTACGACGCTAATCCATGTGCTCCGCATGACGTCGGGGTGAGGCCTTTTGAATTCGGGCACGAGATGCGTGATGCTTTCCCAGCCGAAGAATGCCCGGAAAATGAGCACGCACGCCTGGCCGATGCCTTGCAGTCCATGCGGTGCGAAAGGCCGGTAATTCGTTAAGGACGTTACGGGTAAACTAAAACCGATCGTCAGCAGCAGCAGGACGAGCACCGCGCCGCTTAACAGGAGCGATAGCCAACCGCTCACCCGCATGCCCAGCAGGTTGGCAATTAAAGCCGCGATGAGAAATACGAAAGCGAGCACGTACACCGCTTCCGAGGACCAGTCGAAAGCGGCCGTAATATAGGAGGCTCCGGTCAGTCCGACGACGGCTTGGCCGCCGGCGACCCAGGTGAAGAAAAACCACCCGACGATCGCTCCCCACGTATCGCCGAAAGCTTGCCCAACGATCGTCGAGATGCCGCCGTAGTTTTCATAGGTAAGGGCCAGTATTGCGAACGTATAGGCAACCGGTATGCTTAACAGCGAGAGGAGCAGCCACGAGATGATGGAGGCGGGCCCGGCCACATTGGCGGTATAGCCCGGCAAGATCAGTATGCCGGAGCCAAGCACGGCTCCCATATATAAGGCGACGCCTTGCGGCATCGTGACGGTGCGCTGCTTCATGGGCTGTTGAACTCCTTTTTATAAACGTAGGTTATGGAAAACTTTACACGGTTGCGCACCCCGATGCAATCGTGCTATATTATTAATCCGGCCAATCGAGAGCCGGCGCTCATCAAAAAAAGTTATTAAAAAAACTTGCAAGAGCGTGTCGAATGTGGTAAATTAATTCTCGCTGTCGTAAGTGATGCGGCAAACAGGCGTTCTGAACTTTGAGGATTTGTCCCTTGGCATGGAACGAAAAATAAAGCTTGCAAAACAGATAGCAAATGTGGTAAATTGATTCTCGCTGTCACGTCAGGTCGGAAACGACGGACGAACGTCAGCATG
>NZ_VIDW01000044.1:0-32743 GCF_006519665.1 Paenibacillus sp. tmac-D7
GCAGCGCTACTTGGCGCTGCACACCCGCGAGGGCGACGCGTACGACGTGCGCGCCCTCGTGCAAAAAAACGGCGCAGGCCGCTGGCAGCTGACCGGCCTGGCCGTACGCCGCGGTCAAAGCGGCAGCTTGACCGCGAACCTGCACGGCGGCGGCATGGCCTGCGCCGCCGAACCGATGCTCGCCCGCGAATTCGGGCGGGCCCGCGCCGAAGCGATCCTCGCGGAGCTGCGACAGCTCGCAGATACGCTGCCGGAGGCGCTTGAATCTCGTCACGGGCGGCTCGCCGAGCTCGGCATCGATTTCGGTGTCGACACGAGCGGACATATTTGGATGCTCGAAGTGAACTCCAAACCCGGCCGCTCCATCTTTACTTATTTACGCGACGACAAGGCGCGATTGGCCGCTGTCGCCAATCCGCTGCGGTATGTCGATTACTTGCTCCGGCAAACCGCAGCGGCACCGGCTCGCAGCTTTTCGCTGAAGAAGTAAACTTTTGCCCAACACGGCATCGTTCTGTAGGAGGTTCATCATGAGCTTGACAACCTGCACGATTCATGTCACCCCGCGACAGGAACGCGTCGTTTATGTCAGCGGTGACTTGGCCAAAGCGCTCAAGCTGGCCAAAGCTCAAAACGTGACCCTTAAGCTCGGCAGCAAAAGCGTCTCCTTAAGACTCAAGCTGCTGAAAAAAAGCGGTAACCACCTGTATATGACACCGTCGGTTTATACCCAATTGCGATTGCCCCGCGACGGTACCACCATGATTACGAGCGCCAACGGCAAGGAACTTCGGCTGGGACCGATGATCGGGATTCTGACGAACATTGTGCGAGGGAGCTCCGCGCCGTTCGGGTCCCGCACCGAGTTCATCCGTCAATTCATGCGCGTCGGCGCGGATCGCGCGTTTTATTTCGGGTTCTCCCCGAACGACGTGAACTGGTCGCAAGGCACCGTCTCGGCCACGATCCCGCTGAAAGAGGGAGGCTGGGCGCGCAAGACCGTCCCGCTGCCGGACGTCGTGTACAACCGGCTGCCGAGCCGCAAGGCCGAGAAGCTGGCGTCGATGAACGCCTTCAAGCAGCGCTTCGTGCGACAAGGCATCCCGCTGTTTAACTGGAGCTTTTTCGATAAATGGGACGTTTACAACTTGCTGGAGGGTACCGATGTGTTCAACCATGTGCCGGAGTCGCACATCAACCCGAACGCCATGCAAATTAAAGAAATGCTGGAGAAGCACAAATTCATATATTTGAAACCGACGGCCGGCAGCCTCGGAATCGGCATTTACCGGTTGACCTATAATCCGAAGCGCGGCTATTACGCCCGCTTCCGGCGCAACGGCCGCAACGTGCTGCTCCGTTTCAGCAAGTTCGAAGGGCTGATGGCGCTGCTGAACCGGCATAACGGCAGCTTGCACGGCTACGTGTCGCAGCAAGGCATCCGGTTGATCGAGCTGGACAGCTGTCCGATCGACTTCCGCTTCCACATGACCAAGAACAGCGAAAACCAATGGGTCGTGGCCGCCATCGGCGCCAAGAAAGCCGGCAGGGGCAGTGTCACGACACATGTGCGCACCGGCGGTCAGCTGATGACGCCCGAGCAGGTGCTGCAGCAAGTTTTCGGCGCGCGCGCCGACGCTGTATTATCGAGCACCAAGGAGGCCGCCATCAAACTGGCCGAGGATATTGAGCGCAATTACAGGCATACGCTGGGCGAGCTCGGCTTCGATATCGGGATCGACAAGAGCGAACGCATCTGGATGTTCGAGGCCAATTCCAAGCCGGGCCGCTCGATCTTCAAGCATCCCGCCCTTAAGGAAGAAGGGCGCGCTTCGCTGCAGTACATGTACGACTATTGCCTCTACCTGAGCCGATTTCGGTCAAGGAGGGTTACTTGAATGGGATCGCAACGACAGTCCGATAGCAACCGTCAGCGTCCGACGCTGGCCATCCTCACTTATGCGGATGAAAAGAGGCCTTTTCGCGGGAATCAAGAAAATTTTATCGATTTGATCCGAATGGGGGAAGAGCGCGGCGTGCTCGTATACGTCATGACGACCGCCGACTTTAAGCTCAGCCAGGAAAATGCAGTCGGTTACCGGTATCATACGGAGACCCGATCATGGATCAGAGAACTGCTCCCGATGCCGCACGTCATCTATAACCGCATTCCCTACCGCAAATTCGAGCTTCTCCCGGAGGTGCAGCAGGTGATTCAAGCCTGCTTGCGCCACGGGAAGGTACGATTCTTCAACCCTTCGTTCTTCAACAAATGGACCTTATTCGAATGGCTCAACAAATCAAAGCGTACGCAGCCGTTCATTCCGACGACCCAAAGGTTGTCTTCCCGTGAGGACCTCGACAAACTTCTCCAGAGCTACCCGTTTCTTTACCTCAAGCCAATTCGCGGCAAAGCCGGCAAAGGCATCATGCGAATCAGCAGAATGGACGGCCAAGCGGCGAAAGCGAACCAGTATGAGCTCAGCATTCAGGATAGGACCAGAAGCCAAATTTCCCGCTTTTCGAGCGTATCCCAGCTTTGGTCGCGGGTGAGCCATCTGATCGGCTCCAAGGATTACATCATTCAACAGGGCATTGCCCTATCCCACTATAAGCAGCGTCCGTTCGATCTGCGGCTGCTCGCGCAGAAGAACCACAAGGGCGTATGGAGCATCGCCGGCGTCGGCGCCCGGTTGGCCGGGAAGAACAGCATTACGACACACGTGCCCCGGGGCGGGTCGATCGACGATCCGGGCAAACTGCTCTCCCACTCGTTCGGCCCCGCCGGCAGCAAACAAATCATGCAGCGGGCGAAACAAGCGGCGCTCACGATCGCCAAGCAGATCGAATCGTCCAGCGGCTATAAGCTGGGCGAAATGTCAATGGATCTCGGTGTGGACAGCGACGGCCACATTTGGTTCTTCGAAGCGAATTCCAAGCCGATGAAATTCGACGAGCCGCCGATCCGGCAAAAATCGCTTGAAAACCTCATCCGCTACTCGATCTTCTTGTCCAAAAAGAACACCCGTTTCGGCAGCAAACGGTAAGCAGGTGACTCGCGACCATGAAAACAGTTGGCGTATTGGCCATGTATTTAAGCGGACGACGGCTGGAAGAGCTGTCGTTTTTCCGCAAGCTGTGCATATGCGGTGCGAAGCTGGGGCTCGAGGTGCTCGTGTTCACCCCGGACGACGTTCAGGGGAACGCCCGCGTCAACGCTTTAACCTACAAACCGGAGCAAGGCAAATGGGTGCGTAAATCGGCCGCCTTCCCTCCGCTGATTTACGACCGGTGCCGGTATCACGGCACGGAAAATTACCTGAAGCTGTCCGGCTTCCGTAAAAAGTACGCCGAGCTTCGTTATTTGAGCCGCCCGCTGGGCAATAAGTGGAAGATGCATCAGTTGCTCGCCGAGCAAGCGGATATCGCCGCCCATCTGCCGGCGACGATCCCGTTCAAGGAAGGCAAGGAATTCGGTCATTTCCTGACCCGCTATCCGGTCGTTTATATGAAACCGAAGAGCGGCACCGGCGGCCGCGGCATTATCCGGCTCCAGCGGCTGCCGGGCGGTCGTTCCTACTTGATGCAGGGACGAGATCCGTCCCGCCGCATCCTGCCGGTGCAAAAGGTCACCATCGGGCAAATCGCCGCGAAAGTGGCCGAATGGAAGCTCGCGGACCAATATATCGTGCAGCAGGGCATCCCTCTGGAGCTGAAGGACGGACGCGTGCACGACTTTCGGATGCTGGTACAGAAGGACGGAAACGGAGAATGGCAAGTGACCGGCTGCGTAGGCCGGATCGGTCCCAAGCGATCGGTTACGTCCAACCTGCATGGCGGGGGCACCGCCGCGCCGATGGAAACGCTGCTGTACAACCGGTTCAAGGACAGCGCCAAAGTGAATGCCGTCCGGGAAGAGGCCTATGAGCTGGGCCTTAACGTCGTCAAGCACCTGGAGAACAAATTCGACGTCTTCTGCGAGGTCGGCATCGATCTGGCGATCGACCCGAAGGGACACGTGTGGCTGCTCGAGGTCAATCCGAAGCCTTCACGCGAGGTGTTTCGCCGGATCGGCCAGAACGGAACGTATGTGAAGGCGATCAGCCGCCCGCTCGAATTCGCCTTGTGGCTGAGCGAGCAGAGCAACGACAAGCCGATAGAATAAGAAAAAGACTCGCGGTCGAGCCCGAAGCTTCACGGGTTCAAGCGAGTCTTTCTTGTTATTCGGCGCCATCCAGCAGGGCGATGATCTCGCTGAACGACCCGATGCGCACATCCGCCTCGTCCAGTTCCTTCGGCTTGCGATAGCCGGCGTAATCGCAGCCGACCACGTACAGCCCGTTGCCATGTCCCGCTTCGACGTCGGAAGAACGGTCGCCGACCATCCATGCGCGCCGGATGCCGTGGCGTTCGAGCAGCAGCCGCACCAGATCGACTTTGGAGCGCGTGTGGAATTCGCCGGCGCTGTACATGCCGGTCGGCTCGAACAATGGCTCCAGTCCTTGGTGCTTCACAACGCCCTTCACGTAAGCCTCCAGTCCGTTGCTCGCCGTAAACAACCGGATACCGCGTTCCCGCAGCCGCTGCAGCGTATCCGCGACCCCTGCGTACAGCTCGCCTTCGCCCCGTCTCAGCCCATCAAGCTGCAGCTTAAGCAGCAGCTCATCGGCACGGCGGTGCACATGGCGATCGGCCTCCGGCATCACTTGCTCCCAGATGTGCTCCAGCAGCATGCCCAAACCGCCCAAAATATAACGCTCGGGCGGCGTTTCGCCATGAAATAAGCCTTCCGCCCGCAATTGGTCGAATGTGGCGTGGTAGGCCGGCAAGATCAGCGTCTCCGTGCGGAACAAAGTGCCGTCCACATCGAAAATCATCGCTTCCGGCAACGATTTATGAACCATGCTTGATTCCTCCCCCCGGTACCATTTTATACAACCATGTTTGTCCGAGGTTGTCAAATGACGGGCGGGCGGGCTTACAGGCCGATACCAAAATAAATTCGCAGATACTTCTTCCAGTGGAACGCGGAAAAACAGGAGCAGCCCGATTGTAATCGGTACGGATAACGCGTTGAGCCGGAGAACCGTATTTTAGACGGACGCCAATCTAAAATTTTCTTTACACCACGAAGGAAGCTCCCCGACAACTGTCGGAGAGCGAGGTTCGCTTAAAATATTTTTTTTGCGCCTTGCTCGGTCTTCAGAATTTCAACCGCTTCACGGAACCGCATCGAATGAACCACTTCCCGCTCTCGCAAAAATTTCAGGCCGTCCTGCAAATCCACATCGTCCGTCATATCGATCAACCACTGGTACGTCGCTCTGGCCTTCTCTTCCGCGGCAATGTCTTCGTACAAGTCGGCGATGGGATCGCCCTTGGCCTGAATGTAGGCCGCCGTCCAGGGCACTCCGTCGGCATTGCTGTAAAAAAGCGCCCTATCATGGCTCACATAGTGCCCGTCCAGCCCGGCCGCCTTCAATTGATCCACGCTCGCATCCTTGGTCAGCTTATAAACCATCGTGGCAATCATTTCCAAATGAGCAAATTCTTCCGTTCCGATGTCCGTCAGCAGCCCGATCACTTTATCCGGGATGCTGTATCGTTGGTTCAGGTAACGGAGCGCAGCTGCCAGCTCCCCGTCCGCGCCGCCATATTGTTCCAGGAGCAGCTTTGCCATGTGCGGGTCGCACTTGCTTACTTTTACCGGGTACTGCAGCTTCTTCTCATACAACCACATCCGAATTCTCCCCTTCCTTCGTCCGCTCGGTTGCGCCGTTCACACTTGCCATGGCCAAGGGCAATCGATCCACTGCCAAGGCTGCTTGGAGAAGCTTTGGCCGAACGACTTCAACGGACCGAACTCCTGCTCGAATTGATACGCAAGCTGCATCCGTTGCTGCGCGTATTGGTTGTATTGCTGGAGCGCTTGGATGTCCTGCGGGTGGGTATCCAAATACAGCGTCAATTCGACCAGCACAAAATCGACGGCCTGCAGCTCTTCCAGCTGCCGATAGAAATGCTCGGGTAGTGCGTGCGACATTCCGGTTCCTCCTGTCGGTCAATATTTTCGAGGATGGTACGGGCTGTAAAGCGCCGGCCATAATGTGCCTAGCCGAAGCGCTTCGTGGGGGGGAAATTGCGGCAAATTGGGCGGTTGAAAGCCGATGTATAAGTTCGGGGGGGTCGAGTACGTCTTCTCGAGTACGGGCGGACAAGGGTCCATCGGACTTACGTACGGAAACCATACTTTGGTTTGATGCATGAGGCGAATTCCTCCTTCTGTGAGCGTCTACCATTATTTATACATTGTGGGCAAGTCCGGTATACGTATAAAATGTCAGCAAGTGCTGCCAATTTCGGAAATTAATAAAAGGAGCTGTTCTCACACATGAAGAAATCGCTTGCAAAAACGATGGTGATCACGTTGTTAGGAGCCGGCCTCATCCTTTCTCTGCCTCAATCCGCGATTCCCGCTTGGGCCGCGAACACGCAAGTCTCCTCGACGTTGAGCCTCGGTATGTCCGGTGACTCGGTTTCCGCGCTGCAGCGCGACCTCAAGACGCTAGGGTATTTTACTTACCCGACGATCACCGGTTATTACGGCACGGTAACGCAGCAAGCAGTCCGTTCGTTCCAAAGCGCCTACAGCCTGGCGGTTGACGGTAAAGCAGGCCCGATCACGCGCACGGTGCTCAACCGGGCGCTCGTCAAAAAAGCGATGCTCGCCGACGCGAATAACTACATGCGCGTTCCCTACGTATGGGGTGGCACAACACCTGCAGGCTTCGACTGCTCGGGCTTTGTGTATTTTATGTTCAACAAGCACGGCGTTGCGATGGCTCGTACCAACACCACGACGATGATCACCATGGGCACGCCTGTCAACCGCAGCCGGCTCATGCCCGGCGATCTCGTATTCTTCGGCCTGAACGAGCCCGGCGTTGCGTCCCATGTAGGCTTTTATATCGGCAACGGCGAGTTTATATCGGCCACCCGTTCGGCCGGCATCTATATCCAGAAGCTCGACAGCAGCTATTGGGGACCGAAATATTTAGGCGCCCGCCGGGTTTATTAAGAGAACCGCAATTTATCAATCCAACTCACAAACCGACGGCAGTCCGGACCAATGCGTAATGATTCCTAGCGGCTCATGCACGGAGGCCGGCTGCCGTAGCCGCCTCGCTCATATTCGCCGTACAGGCGGTCGTTAACGCCCAGGAACCTTCGGGTCACTTCCTCCGGATTCAATCCCGCCGTCGGCCCGTATACGGAGAACGTTCGCACGAGCGCTGCATGCCAAGTGCTCGCATAATCAAATAACGTGTCGTCCAAGTCAAACAAGATCAATTGCCCTCGAAAACGCGGACGGTTTTCTTCCATGGAAGCTCCTCCTTTATCGCGCGCCGATCGGCGCCTGCATCTGTAGATCGATTGTATAGGAATCCGCGTGTAAAAGAAGGACAGACCCCGCCGGAATAACCGACGGGGTCGTGATAGGATGGAACACTATTCATCCTTACTTAGTGGATGTCCTTCTTGTTGAACCTGCCGCCCTTCACATCGTGAATGTTGCCGACGGCCAGGAACGCGGAGTTATCGAGCTCTTCGACAATCGATTTAAGCTTCGCTTCCTCCAGCCGGTTAATCACGCAGAAAATGACGAGCTTGTTGCCGCCCGTGAACGCACCCTCGCCCTGCAGGTAGGTGACGCCGCGGCCGAGCCGCTGTATGATCGCATCGCCGATCTCGCGGCTGTTGTCGCTGATGATCCAGACCGATTTGGACTCGTCGAACCCTTCGATCGTAATGTCGATAACTTTAAAAGCGATGTAGTAAGCGATCAGCGAGTACATCGCATGATCCCAGCCGAACACGAAGCCGGCGCTGCTGAGAATAAACAGATTGAAGAACATGACGACTTCGCCGACGGAGAAAGGCAGCTTCTTGCTGAACAAGATCGCCATAATCTCGGTTCCGTCGAGCGAACCGCCCGAACGGATGACCAAGCCGACGCCTACCCCCAGAATGATGCCTCCGAAGACGGCAGCGAGCAGTGGATCGAAGGTCAGGGCTTTAACCGGATGCAGCAGCGTTGTCCCGAGCGACATCACCGCGACGGCATATAAGGTGGAAATCGCAAACGTTTTACCGATTTGCTTATACCCTATGTACAAGAAAGGTAAATTGAACAGTACCAGAAAGATTCCGATCGGCACCCCTGTTAAATGGGACGTGATGATCGAAATGCCGACAACGCCGCCGTCGATGATTTTGTTCGGAACGAGAAAAATTTCCAGCCCGACGGAAAAGATCGCGGAGCCCAGAAAGATTAAGAACGCGCGACGGATTAATTTAGCGATTGAAATTTTGGAATGTTGTTTGACCTTGGCTACATCTCCTTGCAATGCTTGTCCTCCCTTTTATTTGATGGCTAGCCTTCGAGCTTGATATTGATTTTCAAAATGCCGACGCGGCGAAGCGCTTGATACACGATGATTAGAACCGGACCGAGGAACAAGCCCACGACGCCTATAGCTTGAAAGCCGACATACATACTGACCAGTGCGGCAAGCGCGTTGATGCCGACGGCGTCTCCGATAATTTTCGGCTCGATCAAACGGCGGAACACGACAATGACCAAATACAAGACGATCAGTCCGATCGCCAGCTGCATATTGCCGACGAGCAGACTGTAGACGGCCCAGGGCAGCAGCACAGCGCTTACGCCGAGCACCGGCAGCACGTCGACGACAATGATCAGAAGCGCTATCGCGAGCGGATAGTCGACCCGAAGCACGAGCAGCCCGATCAACGATACAATGTAGGTTAACAGGCTGATCAGCATTTGGGCAAACAGGAAGCCGACGATCGCCCGGCGCAAATCCGTCAGCACCGTGACGACCTTTGACCGCGAACCGCTTTCGAACAAGTTCAAAAACGATTGATGCAGCTTCGGCAAACTTAGCGAAACCAAGTAAAGCGCAATGACAAACACGACGAAGAAAATGAACAGGTTTGGGATCGTTCTGGCGATTCCGATCAAATAACCGCTAACGGCCGAAACGATGCTGTTCAAATTTTCCGTTAATGCGACCAAGCCGTTCTCGATCCAATGCTGCACGTCGGCAGCCATCGCAGGCGGCAGCGTCTCAAAGAAAAATTGCGTTTTGACGGATGTGTTTTCCATGAATAATTTCGCCTCGTTCAAGTAACTCGGGGCGTTTTTCAAATACTGGACGAGCTCGGACACCATTTTGAAGCCGACCAGGTAGATGAAGCCGAGCAGCAATCCGGTAAATAAAGTACAGGCCGTAACGGCCGCCGCTATGCGGTTGAACCTCGCATATTTGATCAGCGCCTGCACGACCGGCTCCAGCAATATTGCGAGCAGCAGCGCGAGCAGAAACGGAAAGCCGACGGTGAACAATCCATAGAGAACCAAAGCGCCTAACGCGCAAAAAAGAATCGTTCGTAGCGACATTCCAGTGAGGGCCCCCTTCGAAATTAATGTGCCGGCTTCTGCTGTTCTTCGCCTTCCGGCCCGAGCTTCAAGATCGGTCGAATCGTTAATCGCACCACGCGCAGACGATCCACTTCGGTAACCTCGAATTGAAAGCGATCCAGGGTATGCTTCTTCCCTATCTCAAGGTTGCCTTCCAGCTCCTTGAACAGCCAGCCGCCGATCGAGTCTACGGCTTCGTCCTCGATTCCGAGGCCCAGCATATCGTCAAGCTCCTCCAGCAAAACCCGCCCGTCCACCGAGTAGGCATCGCCGATCTTCTCGATTTCCGGCCGTTCGGTCTCGTCGAACTCGTCGTGGATTTCGCCGACGATTTCCTCCAGAATATCTTCTGCGGTAATCAAGCCGGCTGTTCCGCCGTACTCATCGATCACAATCGCCAGCTGGGAGCGCTTCTTCTGCATCATTTTCAATACATGGCTGATTTCCATCGATTCCGGCACCATCAGCACCGGCCTGACGAAATCGCGCAGCTGATGCGATTTCTTCGGCTCGCAGGTCAGCATATCCGCGATGTGCACGAACCCGATAATCTCATCCTTGTCGCTCGTTGCCACCGGATAACGGGTATGCTTCGTTTCATACACGATATTTAAATTTTCCTCAAAAGGCAGTTCCGTAAACAAACAATCCATATCGGTGCGCGGCAGCATAATTTCACGCGCCACCCTTTCGGAGAATTCGAAGATGTTGTCAAACAACGTCATCTCGTCTTTATCGATATGGCCGCTCTTTGCGCTTTGGTCCATCAATATGCGAATCTCTTCCTCTGTATGAGCGGCTTCAAGCTCCGTGGCGGGCCGGACGCCGATCAGACGCAGAAGCCGGTTCGCCGCGCCGTTCAACAAATAGATGATCGGGTAAAAAAGCTTGTAGAAGAGCATTAACGGCGCCGAGAGCCAAAGCGATGTGACTTCCGACTTTTGGATCGCGAGCGATTTGGGCGCCAATTCCCCCAGGACGATGTGCATGAATGTAATGACCGCGAAGCCGATGAAGATCGCGAGCGCGTCCGCGTACCAGGCTTGGGCCAGTCCGATCATTTCGAACAGAGGCTCGACGATCAGATGAGAAATCGCAGGCTCGCCCACCCAGCCTAAACCAAGCGAGGCCAGCGTAATGCCCAACTGGGTCGAAGACAGGTAGGCGTCCAGCTTTTTCGTAACGGCAAGCGCATATTTCGCCTTTCCGTTCCCTTCGCTTTCCAACTGCTGCAGGCGGGTTTGTCTGACTTTCACCAGCGCAAACTCCGCGGCGACGAAGAAACCGTTAAGGAAAACTAAAAAAACAACGAGGACCAGATTTAACGCAATCGAACCGAAATCAAACCCCGTACTATGGCTCTCCACTACTGTTCAAACTCCTTCTCATGCGTGATAGGCAGCTTGTAATTAAACGATGGCGCGTCGGGTTGAAAAATCGACATCTTTATAATACGTATCCGCGACCAACAGATTCGGCCCGCAGCAATTCGCTCCCGGGCAGTAACACCCGACCGAGCTGTAAAGCGGATGTTCCTTCCAGCGGGCAAACACTTCGTCCAGACGGTCAGTCAGCGCATTCCCCAGCGGAGGCACATCGGAGAAATCGGTCACGTAGACGTCACCCGTGAACAAATTCACATTCAACCGGTTGCGTCCGTCCGGATCATTCCTTACGGTTACGTTCGGTTCTCCGCGCAAACGCGTTATGATCTGCTGATCCTCCTCTAAGAAGCTGCAGGCATAGAACGGAAGCGTGCCGAACAGCATCCAGAGCTCGGGGTTCCTCCCGTCCAGCAACCGGTGAACGGCCTGCCGCGTCTGGTCGAGCGACAATACCGGCAGGTTGGACGCGAATGCGCTCGGGTACATCGGGTGCACCTCGTGGCGGCGGCAGCCCATCTCGTCGATCAGGCGGTGAATACCGACCAGCTTGTCGTGAGTGCGGTAATTGATCATCGATTCGGCCGATACGAACATCCCGGCACGCGACAGCTCGCGCGTATTGTCTATCATCCGTTCATAGAGCTTGACGGCCGACGCTCTGGGCGTGCGCCGTTCGGAGCGAACGAAGCCAACCTCGTAGAAATCGTCTACGTTCAAGTAATTGAACGAAATATGCATCACGTCCAGATAAGGAGCCAACGCCTCGTATCTCGATATATCAAGCGTCAGATTGGAGTTAATTTGCGAACGGACGCCTCGCTCCCTGGCATATTTCAACAACGGTACGATATAGTCCCGCACCGTTTGCTCATGAAAGCTTGGCTCGCCGCCGGTTATGCTGATCGTCTCCAAGTGCTCCACTTCATCCAACCGCCGGAGCACGTCGGCTAACGGAATACGGATTCCTTCCGACAACGTTAACGACTCTCCCACCGCACAGTGCTCGCAGCGCATGTTGCACAGATTGGTTACGGTCAGTTCGACGCTTGTCAACCGGTGCTGGCCGTACCGCCGAAAGGCCGGCAACGGGTCCCACGGATCGTATTGCGGCGAAATTTCGGGAAAGGGAGGCTGTATGGCAAATAATTCAGACATGTTGTTATGTACACCTGACTCTTCATTAGAATTCTTGTTATCACTTACTGATCAATTCTTATTGTAACGTAATATGTATGAAAAGAAAACCGATTGAAAAAAGCCCGAAACCGGTGCTGGCCGAATTTCGGGCTTAACTCATGGTGCTGTTAAAGTGATCTTTTCGTCGTTCACACCAGTAATCAAGACGGTATGCACCTTGGACAAATCGATTTCCTTACTGCCGTCAAGCATCTGACCGGCCTCGTCTTCCAGCAATCTGACGATCGGCCGATGCGGCACTTTCGCGTTGAGATCAACGACAACGCCTTTCTCGCCCGTATTCAGCGTCACGGTGACGCCGATCGGATAAATGGCGATTTTATCGCGGAACAGCTCGATCTTCGGCTTATCGAACAGCGAACCCGTACCCGTGAACAAGATCTCCATAGCCTGATGCGGGAGCATCGCTTTGCGGTACACACGGTGTGTCGTCATCGCGTCGTACGAATCGACGAGTCCGATCCAACGCGCGTATTCGTGAATTTCGTCGCCCTTTAAACCGCGAGGATAACCGCTGCCGTTCAGCCGCTCGTGATGCTGGAACGCGCAGTGTGCGGCGAGCAACGGAATGTTGGGCTCGTCCTTCAGAAATTGGAAGCCGAAATTCGTGTGACGCTTAATATGCGAGAACTCCTCATCGGTCAGCGGTTCTTTCTTGCGCAGCAACTCGGACGGAATTTGCGTCTTGCCGATGTCGTGAAGCAGCGCCCCGAGACCGAGCGTTGTCAATTCTTCTTGACCGTAGCCATCGGCCATTCCGAGCATCGTCGAGTAGATGCATACGTTAAGGGAATGCTGGTACAAATATTCGTCCATCACGCTGATGTTCGTCAGCATAATCATCGCATCTTTATTACAGCTTAAATCCTGCAGAATCAGGTCCAATAAGCTGCGAAATGTCTTGCCGAGTTGAAGGTGTCCGACGCCCTTACGTTTGACCTGATTTTCGCCGATTCTCCGGAACGACTCGCGTATTTCCGCTATCGCCCGTACCCGGGTTTCATCCGAAATGACGTCCCGAATGACCAGATCATGGGTCCGCGGGTCATCAATATAAACGTAATCAATACCATGGGATTCCAAGCGGCGAATCAAGTTTTGCGTCAGTTCGACCTGCTCCGCGAGCAGCGTTAACCCGTCCGAATTGTAAATCTTTTTGCCGAGCCTCATGCCAGGCTCCACCATGCTGATCGGAAGCAAGCGCATAGTCGTACTCACGTCTTCTTTCTAAACAAATATTTAGAAAATCCACTTACTTAGGTTTAGCCTATCGGATTCCCGGCAAAAGAGCAATATATTTTTTCAATTTCCGACATGCTTTTGTCGTTTTATCCACCGCCCGCGGCTGCTGTCCTGCAAAGCTTTCGCATTGCGCAGTTCATGAAGCAGCACGTCGCGCAAAAATTCAGGCAGGAAAAACTCAGGTTCAATACCTTGGCCGATGGATAAATATCCGATGCCGAATGTAAACATGTCGATCGTCCCGACGGTGTATAACCGATCGTCGATCATCGGCGATTCGCCTACCCGGACGCTGACGATTTTCGAGTAAGGAGCACCCTCCGGATCAAACTCGACGCTCAGTCCGTCCAGGCACAACGTGCCGAGCACTTTGCCCCGAAAGCCGAAGCCGAACAGCGGCTTATCCATAAACTCCGGCAGCAGCGATTCTTCCAGCGCTTGCCTAAGCTGCGCCCCGGTCAGCTTCAACCGGCACGGGTTGATCGGCGACGGGCAAAGCTTGAGCAGCGTACCGGCCGACACGGGCCCTTGCTGCGGGCCTCCGAGCAGTTGGCCGGCGTTCACCAAGCCGATCTCGGCGTCCACCCACCGCCGAAGACCGGCGGCCAGCAGGTTGCCAAGCGGCGATTCGCCGTACCAATCGATCGGCATATCGCGGTCGAGACGAACGACTTCCCGGGACAACGTTTCATTTGCTTGGTTCGCATACAAGTCGATGACGGCCTGCAGTTCGGGATCTCCGTTCATTTCTGCCGTCGCATGTACGCCCGCACCAACCAGCTCAAGCCGTTTCGTCTGCCGCTCGTACGCCAGATCCACCGCCCCGACGTATTGTCCATGTTTGCCTGCGGCACAAATCCAGGTCGATCCGACAGAGAGGGGCTCCGTCAACAAATGGTGCGTATGTCCGCCAAGAATGACGTCGATGCCGGGGATGTCTTCCGCTATCTTCTCGTCATGGCGAAGGCCCAGATGCGACAGCAGCACGATGATGTCCGTTTGCGGACGCAGCTCTTCTACAGCTTGACGGATCGTATCGTACGGATCGCTGATTTCCCAGCCCAGCAGCCTGTAAAAAAGCGAGAATGCGGCCGTCGCACCGATGAGACCGATGCGCAGCCCCGCTTTCTCCACGATATGCCAAGGCTTCATCCAAGCCGGAGCGGTTCCGGTTCGGGCTGCAACCATGTTGCCAAGCACAACGGGAAACCGTGCGGCTTCGCCGTACAGCCGGTCCAACACATCCGGCGTATACGTCAACCCCTCGTTATTGCCAAGCGTGACGGCATCGTATCCGGTCGCGTTAATCACCGCGATATTCGCCAATCCCTCGGTGCCTTCCGTTTCGGAACGCATCCGGTCCAAGTGATCGCCGATATCGAGCGTCAGCGTGTGCGCCTCCCCCGTATTTTCCTTCAACCGCTTGATCCATTCAGCGATCCGGGGCATCTGATCGAAATGACTGTGTATATCGTTCGTATGTAGGATACGAAGCCTGACTCGTTCTTTCGTGATACAAGCCACCTGCCTTGAATCGCAAAGCGGCGGACGCTTTGCGATAGTTTCGTTCTTAATCATTCCTAAAGCTATGCCTTTAGGTTATTTGCTTTGCCGGTTCGCCAACATCTGCTCCGGTGTCACCGTATTGGAAAATCCGAAGGTCGCTTTATCGCCTAATGCCGGATCGTACAGTAAACAAAGGCGGACGACGCTCTTGACGTTCAAACATTCGCTGCTCCCGTTCGGCACATACAGGCGAATCGGAAAGCCCTTCTGTAAAGGCTGCCCCTCCTCTTGTGCATAGAGGATAAAGGCATCCCGCAATTCGTGCCACGGAATCGTAGCTTGAAACTCATCAACCGCCGCAACCTGCAGGTGCGTCGGCTGCAGGGAAACGTCAGCCCCCTGCGCAGCGCTCCACGCCTCATACCAAGCTTGCCAATCCACCGCTTGGCCCTTTAAGCCGTTTATTCGAAGCTCCGGATCGATCGTCTCGGAGCAAACCGCAGCGAGTTCCCCGGGCGACGAATACCTTACGCTTCCTTTGGAATCGTCTACTACTTCAATCATGTCTACCTACCTCCGTTTCTTTAGAGCTTACCTGCCATTATATCACTTTTGCCCCCGGTTATGGTATGCTGATAGGTAAACGTAACGCATTAAACCGGATCGAAAACTACGAAAAACGGAGTGATCGAGTTGAAGCTGAATGTACTTTTGTTTGCCGGTCTGGCAGACCTGTTGGGCGCAAGGACAATTGAGCTTGAGACGGATTCGTCAAGCTGGACGGTAGCCGATCTGAAGGAGCAGCTGGTACGCCGTTACCCGCATGCATCTCAGGCAATATCGAACGCATATGCTGCGGTAAATCAAGAATATGCCGAAGCCTCCGCAGCTATACGCGAAGGCGACGAAATTGCCCTGATCCCGCCGGTATCCGGAGGCGAACCGGATTGGGTGGAGCTGACTCGCGAGCCGATATCCCCGGATGCCGTCACCGCCAAGGTGCTCCATCCGAATCATGGGGCGTCGCTCGCTTTTGTAGGCACGACACGGGAATGGACGCACGGGAAACGGACGGTACTGCTCGAATACGAAGCGTACGAGCCCATGGCGATCCGGACGATGAACCAGATCGCGGGTGAAATCGCCGAACGCTGGCCCGGCGCGCTGTGCGCGATCACTCATCGGCTTGGCCCGGTCGCTGTCGGCGAGATCAGCGTCGTCATCGCAGTTTCCGCCCCTCACCGCGACGCCGTGTATGAAGCGAACCGTTATGCGATCGAACGGTTGAAGCAAATCGTTCCCATCTGGAAGAAGGAGCGCTGGGAAGACGGCTCCGAATGGAAAGGACATCAGCTCGGACCGTGGAACCCTTTAGCCGGGGTTTCCGCTGCAGGCGAAGGAGGATCGGCATCATGAGCGAACGTCCGGATATCTGGCCTGAGCATATCGAGATCGACCGCGAGCGGTATTCGCGGCAAATGCTGTTCGCTCCGATCGGCGAAGCCGGTCAGGCGAAGCTGCTGCGGTCGCGGATTGCGATCGTCGGCATGGGCGCGCTCGGCACCGTGCTCGCCAATCATATGGTGCGCGCCGGCGTCGGCTTCGTCCGCCTGATCGACCGCGACTTCGTCGAACGCAGCAACCTGCAGCGCCAAATGCTGTACGACGAGGCCGATGCGGCCGCCTCGTCCCCGAAGGCGGAGGCCGGGGCAGCGCGCCTGCGGGCGACCAATTCCGGCGTAAGCATCGAACCGGTCGTCGCCGATTTGAACGTCACCAATGCCGAAGAGCTGCTGACCGACGTGCAGTTGATCCTGGACGGCTCGGACAACTTCGCCGTCCGCTTCCTGATCAACGACGTCAGCGTGAAGCACGGCATTCCGTGGATCTATGGCGGCGCGGTCAGCTCGCGCGGCGTATCGCTTACGATCGTGCCGGGCGAAACGCCCTGTCTGCGCTGCCTGTTCGGACAGCCGCCGGCACAAGGCACGACCGAGACATGCGATACGGCCGGCGTTATCGGCCCGCTCATCCATGCCGTCGCTTCGCATCAAGCAACAGAAGCGCTTAAGCTGCTCGTTGGCGCGGAGGCCGAGCGCAACCGGAAGATGGTTCACTGGGACGTTTGGTTCAACCAATTTGCCGGCGTGGACGTCAGTAAAGCGAGGAGAGCGGATTGCCCGTGCTGCGGCGAGCGCCGCTTCGAATATTTGGAGGCGGACGTGCAGGAGGATACAATCCAATCGTTGTGCGGCCGCAACTCGGTGCAAATTCAGCCGAGCCGCCCTTTGAAGCTCGCGCTTGCGGATTGGGAACGCCGGCTTGCGCCGGTCGGCCGGGTAGAGCGTAATCCGTTTCTGCTTAAGCTCCATCTCGAAACCGGCATGACGCTCGTTCTGTTTCCGGACGGCAGGCTGATCGTGCAGGGGACGGACGATCCCGTCGCGGCCAAAAGCCTCTACAGCCGTTATATCGGGATGTAAAGCCCTTATGTTCATTTCATACAAAGGAAAGTGCCGCGTCGGCTGGGACGTCGGCACTTTTTTCAATTTGCAGCTATAGGGCCACGCGCTTTGCCTTCAAAAACGTTTTTTTCCAGTAAGCTTTGTTGATATTCGTAATTTGCACGCCGTTATTCTGACTGGGCGACGCATGAATCATCTGCTGGTCGCCCATATAGATCGACACATGCCCGATCGTTTTATTGCTTTTGAACCGGCCCGGCACATAAAAAAACATCAAGTCGCCCTTGCGCAAGTTTTTACGGCTGACGGGTTCACCTTGATTGCCTTGATCACGAGCGGTCCGCTTCAATTGGATACCGGATTTACCGAATACATATTGCGTGAACGAGGAGCAGTCGAACTTCCCGGATTTCGGGTAAGGTTCAGCGCCGAACTCGTATTTTACGCCAAGATAACGTTTCGCCTGAGCGATCAGCGTATCCATGTTGATGTTCTTCAACACGGCAACCGCTTCGGGTTCCATACGTTCCGCCGAGAGAGTGTCCCCATCTTCCACCTGACCCAGCGTCGCTTTCGCTCCCGTCCCCTTGTACGGATCATTCGGATCGTCGGCAAAATCTAGCTCAGCACCCGTATTCGCCTCGTCAGGCCCATCCATACTTTCCGGCACGGTCTCTCCCGTAGCCCGTACGATCATCGATTGGCCCTGAACCTCAAAGCGAACGTCGTCCGCCAACAGGTTGCCGAGCGCGGAAACCGGAATATGGAATTGTGAATTACGCAAAATGGGCGGCTGCGGCAGCTGGACCTTGGAATCCCCGCGCTGAGCGGTCGTACTGCCCGCCTGCAGCTCATAAGCGGCGTCGTTGTCGCCGATCATGAAGGTGTTGCTGCTTTCGTTCCACTTGTGATGGAACCCGATAGCACTCGCAAGCTCCGAGCCGATCACATAGCTCACACCGTCAACGGTCTTCAACGGAATCGTCAGTATTTCTTCCGAGCCCGTCATGTGAATCGTGCTGCCGTCTCCGACATTCATCGTCTTTCCGTTATATTGCTCGCTGATCGAGCGGTCCGCATTCTGCTGTTCCCGATTCGCCAAGCTCTGCTGCCGGGTTTGCTGCTGCTCCTTGGACAGTTGGCCGCACCCGGCCGTAACGCTTAGGAGCGCTACTATCAATACCTTCATTATCATGGAACGAGTGCCGCCATTCTTCATCCTACCCACCCCTTGTCTGTCATGGAATCCAATTATCTGTTCATAGCATGAGGCAGGAGCGGCGGAGCTATGCACGGCAAGACGTTGGAAATAAAAAAGACACGCAGCGCTGCATATTCGCAGCTTGCGTGTCTTGAAGAATGAATCGGCTCGCTCCTTGCCTTAACCGATCGAGCCTTCCATCTCGAATTTAATAAGCCGGTTCATCTCGACCGCGTATTCCATCGGCAGTTCCTTCGTGAACGGTTCGATGAAGCCCATAACGATCATTTGAGTCGCTTCGGCTTCGGTTAAGCCGCGGCTCATCAAGTAGAACAATTGATCCTCGGACACTTTGGATACCGTCGCTTCGTGCTCGAGCGTAATGTTGTCGTTCATAATTTCGTTGTACGGAATGGTGTCGGACGTCGATTGATTATCCATGATCAGCGTATCGCATTTGATATTCGCCTTGGACCCTTGCGAGTTGCGGCCGAACGATGCCAAACCGCGGTAGGTTACTTTACCGCCGTGTTTACTGATCGACTTGGAAACGATTGTGGACGTCGTATCCGGCGCCAGATGCGTCATCTTCGCGCCTGCATCCTGGTGCTGGCCTTTACCGGCAACAGCGATGGAAAGCACCATGCCTTTAGCTCCGCGGCCTTTAAGAACGACAGCCGGGTATTTCATCGTCAGCTTGGAGCCGATGTTGCCGTCGACCCATTCCATCGTCGCATTTTCTTCCGCAACGGCGCGCTTCGTCACGAGGTTGTAAATGTTCGGCGCCCAGTTTTGGATCGTTGTGTAACGAACGCGGGAATCTTTCAGGCAGATGATCTCCACCACGGCGCTGTGCAGCGAGTTCGTGCTGTATACCGGAGCCGTACAGCCTTCTACATAGTGCACGAAGCTGCCTTCATCGGCAATGATGAGCGTCCGCTCGAATTGGCCCATGTTCTCGGAGTTGATGCGGAAATACGCTTGAAGCGGAATTTCCACCTTCACGCCCTTCGGTACATAGATGAAGCTGCCCCCGGACCAAACGGCGCTGTTCAGCGCTGCGAATTTATTGTCGCTCGGCGGGATGATGGTGCCGAAGAACTTTCTGAAAATTTCCGGATGCTCTCTCAAAGCCGTGTCGGTATCCATAAACAGTACGCCTTGATCTTCCAGGTCTTTCTGCATGCTGTGATAAACGACCTCGGATTCGTATTGGGCGGATACGCCGGCAAGGAATTTTTGCTCCGCTTCCGGGATACCCAGCTTGTCGAACGTTTCCTTGATCTCGGTCGGCACTTCTTCCCATGTTTTCCCTTGCTTCTCGGAAGGTTTTACATAGTATTGAATGTCGTTGAAATCGAGGTCTTCCATATTGCCGCCCCATTTCGGCATCGGCATTTTCAGGAACTGATCGAGCGATTTCAGACGAAATTCGAGCATCCATTCCGGCTCGTTCTTCATGCGGGAAATCTCGGTGACGATTTCGCGCGTCAGCCCTTTACCGCTCTGGAAGACCGCTTTGTGCTCGTCGCGAAACCCATATTTGTACTCTTCCATTTCAGGCATTTTTTTTGCCATGGCTTTCGAGCCTCCTTTAATGATCTTAGTTTGCGATGTACGCTTCCGATCAATGCTTCGCTTGTTCAATTCCTTTGCGCAGCGCGTTCCACGCGAGCGTGGCGCACTTGATCCGTGCGGGGAATTTGTTAACGCCTGACAAAGCCTCAAGATCCTCGTAGTCGAATTCGACAGGCTCGCCCTTCATCATACCGGAAAAATTGTCAGCCATCTGCAGCGCTTCTTCCAGTGTCTTGCCCTTCACGGCATCCGTCATCATCGAGGCGGAAGACAAGCTGATCGAGCAGCCGTCGCCTAGAAATTTTGCGGCTTTGACCTTACCTTCTTCGATTTGCATTTGCAGCTGAATTTTGTCGCCGCACGTCGGGTTGTTCAGATCGATGCTGACCGACTCGCCTTCGAAGCTGCCGCGGTTACGCGGGTTTTTATAATGATCCATGATGACGCGGCGGTATAAATCATCCAATTGCATGACCGAAGTACTCCTTTGTTTTGATGAGGGAAGCGATCAAACGGTCAATATCCGCTTCGTTGTTGTATAAGTAAAAGCTGGCGCGAGCCGTTGCCGTCACGTTCAACCAGCGCATCAGAGGCTGGCAGCAGTGGTGGCCGGCGCGAACGGCAATGCCGTCGGCGTCAAGCACCGTAGCCACATCGTGCGGATGCACGTCGTCGAGATTGAACGTAATGAGACCGACACGGTTCGTTTGCGGACCGTAGACGGTCAATCCGTCTACTTCCAGCATACGCTCCATTGCATAAGCGGTCAAATGTTTCTCGTGCCGTTCAATTTCATCGAGACCGATGCTTTCGAGGAAATCGATCGCGGCCGCGAGTCCGACGGCGCCGGCAATAATCGGCGTACCGCCTTCGAACTTCCACGGCAGCTCCTTCCACGTCGAGTCGAACAACCCGACATGATCGATCATTTCGCCGCCGAATTCGACCGGCTCCATCTCCTGGAGCAGTTCCTTCTTGCCGTACAAGGCTCCGAAGCCTGTCGGTCCGCACATCTTATGTGAGGAGAAGGCGTAGAAATCGCAATCCAGATCCTGCACGTCGACCTTCTTGTGCGGCGTGCTTTGGGCGCCGTCGACGAGAATTTTGGCGCCATGACGGTGGGCGATCGCGGCAACTTCCTTCACCGGATTCACTACACCGAGCACGTTGGAGACGTACGTAATCGAGACGAACTTCGTTTTCTCGGTAATCGTCTTCTCCACATCCGCCAAATGAATGGTGCCGTCCTGCTGCAGCGGCATATATTTCAGCGAGGCGCCGGTCGCTTTCGCGACCTGCTGCCACGGGATAAGATTGCTGTGATGCTCCATCGGGGTAATGACAATTTCGTCTCCCGGTCCGCATACCGCTTTCGCATAGCTCGATGCCGCCAGATTGATCGCCGTCGTTGTACCCCGCGTGAAGATGATTTCTTCCGCAGAACGGGCGTTCAAGAAACGCCGGACCTTCTCGCGAGCGCCCTCATAGGCGTCCGTTGCTCTTGAACCGAGGGTGTGTACGCCGCGATGCACGTTGGCGTTGTCCCACTCGTAATATTTTTTCACGGCTTCGATGACGGATACCGGCTTCTGCGACGTCGCCGCAGAATCCAGATACACGAGCGGATGGCCGTTAATTTCTTGGTTCAAGATGGGAAACTGACTCCGGATCTCCGTGTTCATTGTCCCAACTTCCTTTCGACGAGTCGTTGCAGCTGCGAGCGGATTTGCTCCAGCGGAATTTCGGTAACGACCGGATCCAAAAATCCGTAGATGATAAGGCGCTGCGCTTCTTCGCGTGAAATACCGCGGGACATCAGGTAGTACACTTGCTCCGGATTTACTTGTCCGACGGATGCCGCATGGCCTGCCGTTACATCATCTTCGTCGATCAGCAGGATCGGATTCGCGTCGCCGCGGGATTTAGGGCTGAGCATCAGCACTTTCTCCGTTTGCTCGCCGTTCGCTTTGGTCGCGCCGTGTTCGATCTTCGTGATGCCGTTGATGATCGCCGTCGCTTCGTCGCGCATGACCGCACGGGTAATCATGTTACTGTCGGAGCTTTTGCCGAAATGAACGGCGCGTGTCGTCACGTTCAGCTTCTGATCGTTCGTGCCGACACAGATTACTTTGGCGTCCGAGATCGAGCCGTTTCCTTTCAGAATCGACGTCGTATCGGACATTGCATTGCCGTAATGCATCTCCCCGACGATCCATTCGATTTGCGCATCGTTCTCCAGCAGCGCGCGGCGGTAAGTCAGATCCGTGACGGACTCGTTCAAGTTATGAACCGAAGCAAAGGTTACTTTCGCGCCCGGCTTCGCGACAATTTCCACAACGCCGTTCTGCACAAGACCGTTCAGGCTGCCTTCGGATACGAAGTTGTCCACGTAAGTAACGGAAGCATGCTGCTCGGCAACGATCAGCACGTGCGGCGAGAAGCTCGCTTCGCCGTCGTCGGTCAGGAACAAAGCCTGCACCGGAACGTCGACTGCAACGTTCTTCGGCACGTACAGGAATACGCCGCCGCTCCAAAGCGCCGCATGCAGCGCCGTCAAACGGTTCTCCTCCTTGCCGACTACGCTCATAAAATGTGATTTCACCAGATCGCCGTGCGTCTCCAGCGCTTCCTCCAGACTGGAGAAAATAACGCCCTGCTGCTTAAGCGTGTCCGACAGACGGCTGTAAACGACGCCGGAATTGCGCTGTATAATCAGGTTGTCCTGCGTGCCTTCGCCGCCGACGGACAGCAGAGACTTGGCGGATTCCGGAAGCGCCTCAAGCGTTGCCAACGCATCCGGCTTTTTATAAGTGCCGAAGGAAGTCAAATTCCAACGGTCGATTCTTGTTTTTTCCAATACGGGCCAATCGAGCGTTCCTGCGAGTTCAAGCGCCTGTTCACGCAAAGACGTCATCCATTCGGGTTCTTTCCGTGCTTTGGACTGCTCCACCAAGCTTACGCGGTCGATCGGAAGAGTTTGTGTGCTCATCAGTTAATTTCCTCCTGTCCCTCCCGGGTCGCTTATTGGTATTTCGGAGCCGTCGTATTCATCGGGATTTTGAACTCTTCTTCAGTACCCCCGACGGTTTCGTCGACGATGCCGAGCTCTTCCTTCACCCAGTCATAGCCTTCGTTCTCAAGACGTTCTGCGAGCTCAGGACCCCCGGATTTCACGATGCGGCCTTGCATCATCACGTGGACAAAGTCCGGTTTAATGTAGTTCAAGAGACGTTGGTAGTGCGTGATGATCAAGAAGCCGCGATCTTCGGAACGCATAGCGTTTACACCGTTTGCTACGATGCGCAGGGCGTCGATGTCAAGGCCGGAGTCGATCTCGTCAAGAATGACGATTCTCGGGTCGAGCATCAGCATTTGCAAAATTTCATTGCGCTTTTTCTCCCCGCCGGAGAAGCCTTCGTTCAGGTAGCGGTGCATGAACTCAGGGTTCATTTCCAGTTCCTTCATCTTGCCTTCCATCAGACGGATAAATTTAATCAGCGAAATTTCGCTGCCTTCCTCACGGCGTGCGTTGATCGCGCTGCGCAGGAAGTCGGCGTTCGTGACACCGGTAATTTCGCTCGGATACTGCATCGCCAGGAACAAGCCCGCGCGCGCTCTTTCGTCGGTCGCCATTTCCAGCACGTCTTCGCCGTCAAGCACGACCGAGCCTGCGGTCACCTCGTATTTCGGATGACCCATCAGCGTGGATGCCAGCGTACTTTTACCCGTACCGTTCGGACCCATAATGGCGTGAACTTCGCCGCCTTTAATTTCAAGGCTGAGGCCCTTCAAAATTTCTTTGCCTTCAATTGCCGCTTTCAAGCCCTCTATTTGAAAATGAGGAGAATTTGCCATGTGTAGTTGCCTCCGTGCTTCCCTGTATTTTTTGGAATTGTTTTCTCTTTAGAATCATTCTAAACTGATTCTCAATGATTCTCAATCATAATATACTATTAAATCTTACCATTTGGAATCAATAAATACCTAGACGCGCGATTTTTGGCGTAAATTCTTTGTTTTTAGCCGTTTAACGCCGTTTTCACTTCGTCGACCCGTTTGGCGAACGCCTCATCGCTTAATACGGGCGTACGCGCCGCCGCATGCAGCCGCTCGGCAGGCAGCCCGATCCACGACTTGCATCCGTTATATTCGGGTAAAATCGGTACCCGAACCGGCTCGTCCAACGTATGTACCCGCAGCAGCATGACATGCAGCGGCTTCGTCCGCTTCCACTTCAGCCGTTCTTCCGCGAACCTGTCTGTCCAGATATGAAACGATCTCAGCTTGTCCAGCTGTTCTTGCGAGTCGATAAGGATGTCCTCGGCCAGCTCGGCATAACAACGGACCGTCAGCTCGGACTGTTCCCGGTTCCAGGCCGAAGCTAACGCTTCGACGCGCGGCGCGTACGGCGGCTTCACCAGCTCCTGCCGCTGGTGCTCGTAGGTCGGATACAGATAGAAACTGTCGCTCTCTACTTCGAAGTCCCTCGTCTCTTCACGAATGCCTCCCTTGCGCATGATCAGGATTTGCTTTCCTTGTTCCAACGCTTCTACGGCTACAGCCCATTCCTTCAATCCGATGACTTCGCTCAAGGTCGCTTCCCCCCCCCTCACCTGTCAGTTAACCATTCTGATATTATAGTTTTTTAACCAAAACAATGCAATTCCGAACCGGCATAAAATCGATCTCATTAATTGATGCTAATAGGGCTACATCATTACGAGATGCAAGGAGGGTGAAGGACCATGCGCGAAGGTCTTATTCCAGCAGTATTAGGCACGGCTGTCACGGCGTCCGGCGCCGCTCTTCGCAACAAGTATCCGATGGCTGCCGCTGCAGTCTTCGGCTTCGGTCTCGCTCACGTTGTGCTTGGCGCGATCGATTTGGTGGAGCATCGCAACAGATCGTCCTTCTAGGACGATGCGCGGCCCGAACGCCGCCAAGCGGAAAAGGGAAGGCGTTCGCCCTCCCTTTTCCTGCCTGTTTATTACGGGTTTGATTCCTTACATACATCCGCTACTTATTCGTTATACGCTCCAGCTGCTGCAGGTTCGCTTTCATAGGATTGGCGCCGGAATCCATCGACGGATCGTCGCGCAGAGCCGCGGCAAACCCCAGCGCCGTCAGGACCGCGAGCGAAGCTAACGCAAGCAGCGCTCTTTGCAGCATCTTAATCACATCCATCGACCTCCGGAATAAGAGCCAGAAATGAACTTTTGTAAGTATCAGTTTGATAAACAAGCGTTACGGGAGGATTACCGCGGTGTGAATTTTTTGTTAAAACGCCGGACCTGCTTGGCCTCGCCCCGTTTTCCGCTATTCCAACCGACATCAAATTGCTTTATACTGATACAATGACTGATACAATGAAAAGTTTTTCTAGTGTAAAAGGAGGAATTCATCTCATGCCCGGTTATCATGCACTTTCCGAAGCCCAAGCCATTGAATACGCCCGCTCCATACCTGACTTGTTCTCCAAGAACAGCGAGTTGGTCTGCCGGGAAATCGGCGACGGCAACTTAAATTTAGTGTTTCATATTTCTGAACCTGCTTCCGGTAAAAGCATTATTCTCAAGCAGGCGCTGCCTTATGCAAAGGTCGTAGGCGAATCTTGGCCGCTGACCCTCGACCGCGCCCGGATCGAGAGCGAAGCGCTTATCATTCAGGGCAAGCTGTGCCCGGACCTGGTTCCGCACGTATATGCGTATGAGCCGGATTTGGCACTGACCGTCATGCAGGATTTGAGCGACCACGTCATTATGCGCAAAGGCTTGATGGACGGCAATCGGTATCCGCTTTTCGCCGGACATATCGCGACTTTCCTGGCGCATACGCTTTTTTACACGTCCGATCTCGGGATGAACCAGCAGCAGAAGAAAGAACAGGTGAAGCGGTTCATCAACCCGGAGCTTTGCAAAATTACGGAAGATTTGATTTTCGACGATCCGTATACCGATTCGCCGAATAATAACGTGCCCCCGGCGATCCGCGACGCGGTCGAAGCCGTTTGGAAGGATCAGGCCTTACACTTGGAGGTTGCTATATTGCGCGGGAAATTTTTAACCCATGCGCAATCGCTGCTGCACGGCGATTTACATACCGGCAGCATCTTCATTAAAGCGGACTCGACGAAAGTGATCGACCCGGAATTCGCCTATTACGGACCTATGGGCTTCGATATCGGCGCCGTTCTCGCCAACCTGCTGCTCAACTTCGCCTCTCAGGAAGGCTGGAGCGCAGACGCCGACTCCCGTAAATCGTACCGCGCTTACTTGACGCAAACCATTCGCGACATCTGGACCAAGTTCGAAGCGGAATTCCGTTCGCTTTGGAACGAGCATGGCGTCGACCGCGTGTCGAAGACGGCCGGCTATCAGGATTGGTACATGAAGGAAGTGCTCCGCGATACGTTCGGGTTTACCGGCAGCAAGATGGTGCGCCGCGTGCACGGTCTGGCCCAGGTGGCCGACATCAATAAGCTGGAGGACGAAGCTGCGAAAGAACGCGCCCAGCGCATCGCGCTGGCGATCGGAACTTCGCTGATCAAGTTTAACCGGCAGGCGGATTCGATCGAGCAGTTGATCGAAATCGCGGATAAGGCCGTCCATTAATAAAAGCGGAGTTATAAGGGCCTGCCAGGCCATGAGCCCAAGCGGTTCGGTACGTCACAAAGCGCAAGATCCGTTTGCGGATGCTTGGGCATAAGTAAAAAGCAGCGACGGATCGCCCAAATGTTGCGGGGATAGGTGCAGCACTTGGGCGTCCGTCTAAGCGGGAAGTTTGCATAGCCGTTTGCATACCAAAGTACGCTTAAGGTGAGCGATCACCCGGTAAGGAGAGAATGGACGATGACGACACAACAAACACCTGCGGCCGATTGGCTGCAATCGGTTCGCTGGAACTCGCTGGAGGACCGGCTCGATCTGCTCGATCAAAGGCTGCTGCCCGATGAGATCGTATATTTGGAGCTGACGACGGCGAAGCAAGTATGGGATGCGATTAAGCAGCTCGCCGTACGGGGCGCGCCTGCCATCGGCATCGCGGCCGCATTCGGGGTATACCTGGGCGTCCGGTCGTTCGACGGCAGCCGCGAAGCGTTACTGGCGGAAGTCGGCCGCCAATGCGATTATTTGGCGACGAGCCGTCCGACGGCAGTCAATTTGTTCTGGGCGCTGGACCGGATGCGGGCGCGGGCGGAAGCGCTGTTAGGCGCATCCGGCGAGGGCGTGGAGACGGAGGCGGCCAAGCGCGCGCTTCTGGACGAGGCCGCTGCGATTCAGGCCGAGGATGAGGAAACGTGCCGCCTGATCGGCGAGCACGCGCTTGAGTTGTTCGAGGACGGCATGGGCGTCCTCACGCACTGCAACGCAGGAGGCCTCGCCACGGCGCGGTACGGCACGGCGCTGGCGCCGATGTACCTTGCCAAGGAGAAAGGCATCGCGCTGAAGGTGTTCGCCGACGAAACGCGTCCGGTACTGCAGGGCGCACGTTTAACGGCGTTCGAGCTGCAGCAGGCCGGCGTCGACGTGACGCTGATCTGCGACAACATGGCCGGCGCCGTGATGGCTAAAGGCTGGGTGCAGGCCGTTATCGTAGGCACAGACCGCGTCGCCGCGAACGGCGATGTGGCCAACAAGATCGGCACATACAGCGTTGCGGTGCTCGCCAAAGCGCACGGTATCCCGTTCTATGTCGCCTGCCCGATGTCGACCATTGATCTGAACACGCCGAGCGGCGCAGACATTCCGATCGAGGAACGGCACGAAGACGAAATTACGCAAGGCTTCGGCAAACGAACCGCTCCGGTCGGCGTCAAAGTGTACAACCCCGCGTTCGACGTGACGCCGAACGAGTACGTGACCGCGATCATTACGGAAAAAGGCGTCGTTCGCGCACCGTATGGCGAGAACCTGAAAAAGCTGTTTACCTGACTGAAAGTGTCGAGCTTACGGACCTGGCAGACCTAGTAAAGCTTGGGCTCGCGACCGGCGGGCCTCTCGCTCCCTGCGAAAACAGCGGAACTCTAGCAGCCGATTCTTGTGATTAGCCATCCGCTATTGTATCCTTTGTAACCATGCATAAGGTCGCTGCTTTCCTCGCGGAATGGCAGCGGCCTTTTTAATTATCTCTCCTCCAAAGGCGGCCCCGCCTTCATAGGAGAGGATGCCGCGGAAATCGGTAAAGTCAATGGAAGAAGCTGTTGTAAAGCGATCCTGTTTGGGATATGATAAGTATGAATATGAAAAATATTTTCTTAAATATATGACGTTTTAGGTAAAATTTTTTTAATATATGAATACAGGGTGATCCTATGTCCGGCATTTTACAAGCGATACGCGAAAGTCAGGGGCAGATGAACCGCAAGGAGCAGGAGCTTGCGCAATATGTGCTGGAGCACCCGCATGAGGCGGTCCAATCCAGCATAACCGAGCTTGCCGACCGTTCGGGAACGAGCACGGCAACGGTTTCGCGCTTTTGCCGCAATCTGATGTTCAAAGGGCTCAGCGACTTTCGCATGAAGCTGGGCGCAGAGCTCGCGGTAACGCCCACCCATTCGACGTACCAAGATATCGTGGCGGGCAATTCGCTGCACAGCATCGTTCAGGCGATCGAGATGAACCATATCCGCTCCATCTCGGATACGACGCGCCAGCTCGATCTTCAGGCGGTGCAGCAAGCGGTCGGCGCGCTCCGGGCGGCGAAACGAATCGATCTGTACGGTGTGGCCACCTCCGGCATCGTCGCGCTCGATTTTCAGCAGAAGCTTGTCCGCATAGGGATCATGGCGCACTACTGGCCGGACTCCCACATGCAAATAACGTCCGCCTCCAGCTTGGAGGAAGGCGACGTAGCGGTCGCCATCTCGTATTCCGGCGATACCGTGGAGACGTACGATGCGCTGTTATGCGCCAAAGAACGCGGCGCCGTCACCCTCTCGCTGACGAAGTTCGGCTCCAACCGGATTTCGCAAGCCGCCGATATCCGGCTATTCGCCTCCTCCTTAGAGGAGGGCATGCGCCGCGGCGATATGGCGTCGCGCATCGCGCAGCTGCATGTGGTCGATATTTTATTCACGGCGCTCGTCAGCGAAGACTTCGACGACTATGTGCCCCAGCTTGAACAATCGTTCCAGCAAGTGAAAAAATACCGGAAAGAAAAAGGGAGATGAGCTTATGAATATCATAAAGTTCGAAACCCAGGAAGCGTTAAACGAAGCCGGCTCCGGTATCATCGTCAGCCTGCTGCAAACGAATCCGCGCGCAAAGCTGGGACTTGCGACAGGCGGTACACCCGTGGGCATCTATAAGAAGCTTGTGAGTGCCTGCAAGCAAGGCACCGTCAGCTTCGGCAAGGCGTCTTCGTTCAACCTCGACGAATATGTCGGTCTCGACCGGAACCATGCGGCAAGCTACTACGCATTCATGCAGGAGCAGCTGCTCGCGCACGTGGATATCGCCCCCGAACGGTGCCATATCCCGAACGGAATGGCCGCCGACCTCGAGGCCGAATGCCTCCGGTACGAAGCGCTTCTGGAGCAGGTCGGACAGATCGACCTGCAATTGCTCGGGCTCGGGCACAACGGGCACATCGGCTTCAACGAGCCGGACGGCGCACTTATTCGCGGCACGCATGTGGTCGAGCTGCGCGAGCAGACGCGTGCGGCCAACGCCCGCTTCTTCGACACCCCGGAGCAAGTGCCGACGAAGGCGATTACGATGGGGGTCGGCACCATTTTGAAAGCGAAAATGATTCTGCTCGTTGTTCACGGCAAAGATAAGGCGGAAATCGTCAAACAAGCCCTGCAAGGTCCGATTACGACGGAATGTCCGGCTTCGCTGCTGCAAACTCATCCGAATGTGGCCGTTCTGTTGGATGCGGAAGCGGGGAGCTTATTATCATGAAAAGCGCAAATTGGAGTACGCTTATCGTTAACGCCCAGGTCGTCAAGGAGAACGAGACGATCCGCGACGGATACGTGGCGATTAACGGCGAAGGACGGATCGCCGCCGCCGGGCCGATGGACGGCTTGGATGAACGGCAGGCGAACACAGCCCTGCAGAGCGTCGATGCGGCAGGCAGCTGGCTGCTGCCCGGCTTTATCGACGTTCATGTGCATGGCGGGTACGGGTACGATTTCATGGAGGCGACGAAAGAAGCGATCGACGGCATTACGAAGTTTCATAACAGCCAAGGCACAACGACGCTTCTCGCCACGACCGTTACCCAATCGCGCGAAGCGATCGAAGCCGTGCTGCGAGCCGCAGACGCCTACAGGAAGGCCGGTTCCCCTTATGCGCGATTGGGCGGCGTTCATCTGGAAGGACCGTTCATCAGCCCCAAATGGCCCGGCGCGCAAAACCCGAGCTTCATCGTCGATCCGCAAGCCGACTGGCTCGATGCCTGGACGGAGGAATTCCCGGGTCTGATCCGGATGATGACGCTGGCCCCGGAGCGCGAGAACGCGCTTCCGCTTATTCGGCGCTTGACGGATCAAGGCATCGTGGCCTCCGCAGGACACACCGATGCAACCTATGATCAAATGGTGGAAGCGACGCGTTACGGTCTGCGCCACGCCGTTCATACGTTTAACGCCATGACCGGACTCCACCATCGCAATCCCGGCGTTGTCGGCGCCGTACTGACCGAAGAGGTCATCAACGCCGAAGTGATCGCAGACGGGCATCATGTCCACCCGGCCGCCATTAAACTGTTGACGCTGGCGAAACGGAAGGACAACCTGCTGCTCATTACGGATGCGATGTCGGCCGCAGGTCTCGGCAGCGGCGAATACGACCTCGGCGGCCTTCCGGTCATCGTGGATGACGGCGTCGCCCGGTTGAAAGCAGGCAACACTTTGGCCGGCAGCACGCTGACCATGATCCAGGCGCTGCGCTTCATGGTCGAGCGGGTCGGCCTGAGCGTCGAGGAAGCGAGCAGGCTGGCCAGCCACAATCCGGCCAAAGCGATCGGCTGTCTGGAGCAAACCGGGACGATCTCCGAAGGCAAGCTGGCCGATTTGCTGCTGGTATCGCCGCAGCTGCAGATCGGGCGCGTCTGGGTCGAAGGCCATGCGACAACGAGCGAATAATTAGTGCGGCCGGCTTTGGGGCCATGCTGCGGTTACAGCCATAAAACGTGCGGATTTTTGATTTTTCCCGGACGTTTTTTGGGGCTGTCATGAAAGCAATGCGCACCGCTTGATGCGGCAACAAAAAAACCGGCCGTCTCGCTGCAAGCGAAACGCCGGATCGCACTCGGTCATCACAGGACCCCCTTAATTTTCACGAAACTGCTGGGTGATGATATAGTATCTCAGCTTATTCAAGTCGGACGGCGAAATCGCGTGAATCTCCGCGCCGTAACGAATCGTACGCTCTTGAATATGTGCGTATCGAACGATGATTTTCGGGTGAATCGCCTCGTCGTCGCAGATGATCATGGTGTCGTACACATGGTTCATTTTAACCGAAAAATCGTTGACCTCGAAACCGAATCCCAAGCGGCTTAGCGAGCAGTAACGAACCGCCGTCGTTTTGAAATCGTCGTTGATCGTGCCGTAGGTGTTCAGTTTATAGCTGGAGAAGGATACATCTTCATCCCGGTACATATCGTAGTTGGTATCGCGCTGGGCTTGGATCTTGAACACTTCCGAATCGGCCGGAACCAGGACCAGCTTGCTCCAGGATACCTGCAGCACACGCATCTGCACGCGCTCTTGAAAATTGAAACAGATCACCGAATCTCCGCCGATAATCGTCGAAGGCTCCTCGAAGGAGACTTCCATCAAATCCGATCCTGCGTAAGAAACGCATCCGTTGTAAACTTTACCTTTGTGGAGAAGCTGCATAACTTTCATTCCTGTCACCCTCCTTGCTTGATACTTATACTATAACCGGGATTCTTTCAGAAAGTTTCAGTCAAATATTAGGAGTTTATTAGATTAGGAGAAATTGAAGAAAAGTGTCTGTCGAATGCCGTCGAATAATCTTCAATCCTCCTGTCTCCTCTCCTTTATTTGTCTTCACTACGGCTCCGTCTCCTAAGTGTGCAACAAAAAAAGACCGTTATCTACGGTCTATGGAAGCTATGACAGGTGTGAGAGTGCGATAGGTCCCGGGCCTTTGGCCGCGCATGACGATCGGCCTATACGAGCGGATGAAAGAGGCGCAGCCCGAACCGCGTATGCACGCACGTACGCCGAAACGCGTTCGCCTGCACGCAGCATCTGTACCGAACGCAGGGCATCTGCCTCTGTCCGTTCGGACACGATTCCCCGGACTGGAGAACGTCATGGCGGCCATCTGCCGCATACAGCGCTATTTCCAACGGAAACCGGGGTTATTTGATGATGACCGCATAGACGTTGCCGGGCCCGTGAATGCCAATCGTCAGATCGTTCTCGATATCGGCGCTGCGGCTCGGACCGGTAATCAGGTTGATCGAGGAGGCGTACTGTTCCGGCGTCTCGGTTCCTCTGCTCAGGTGCGCGAACGCTTCGCCCATCCGCGTGACGAGCTGGTCGGCGCGGAACACCGCGAACAGAGTGCTCGTCAGCAGGCTGACCGAACGGCCGCGGTGCGGCGAGCATTGCAGCACAAGCGTAGCCGTGCCTGCGACGGCGTAATCCGGCCAGACGACGCCGAGCTCGCAGCGCTCCGTACGG
>NZ_VIDW01000045.1:0-32444 GCF_006519665.1 Paenibacillus sp. tmac-D7
TAACAACCCGTTTCCCGCCATAGACAATCGCTTCGCCAAACTTGACGACAGCAGCCCCTGCCACTTCGCCGGTTGCCGGTCGCGCGGGCGGCGTTCCGTATGCCGATTCCGCCCTGCCCGCGGCAGGCGGCGCCGTGAAGCCCGACGCACCGTTCGCTTCACGCCAAGACGTCGCGGCCGCGCGGCGGCTTTCTTCGAAGCTTCGCTCCGGAATGTCCGGACGCCCCGCATTCCCTGCTTCCACCGCGTTCTCCGCCCGGTTTCCCGCCTGCTCCGCAGCGGTAGAGGCCGCTTGCGGGCGGTACAGCTCAAGCTGCTCTTGAATCACCGCTTCACGCGGCTTCTTCACCGCTCCCGCCTGCGGGATCAAGCGCTGCTGAGCCAAGACGCCGCGCGCCTCCCGCTCGACGAACTGCATCAGCTCCTGCTCCTTGCTGAAGCGCACCTCCAGCTTGGCCGGATGCACATTCACGTCGATGAGCGTCGGGTCCATTTGCAGATGCAGCACGGCAACCGGGAAGCGGTTGATCGGCAGCAGCGTGTGATAACCCTGCAATAGAGCCTGCGCAAGCGTGTAGTTGCGGATGTACCGGCCGTTGATGACCGTCGAGATGCCGCCGCGGTTCGCGCGGGTCATCTCCGGCTTCGAGATGAAGCCGACGAGCTTGTAATCGAGCGTTTCGCCCTCGATCTTCAGCATCGTGCGCGCTACCGCCGTGCCGTAAATGGCCGCGATAGCGTTCAGAAGGTCGCCGTTGCCGAGCGTTTGCAGCAGCGTGTTACCGTTATGCTTCAGCGTAAATGCAATGCCCGGATGCGCCAGCGCCAGCCGGTACATATAATCCGTCACATGGCCGAGCTCGGTTTGAATCGTCTTCATATACTTCAACCGGGCGGGTGTATTGTAGAACAGCTCCCGCACCGTAATATCCGTCCCCCGCGGGGCGGCGTGATCGGTCTTGCTCACCAGCTTTCCGCCTTCGATGACGAGCCGCGTGCCGAGTCCGGTCGTATCCGCGCTCGTCAGCAGCTCGATCTTCGCGACGGCGGCGATACTGGGCAGTGCCTCGCCACGAAAGCCAAGCGTTCGGATCTCGAATAAATCCTGGGCTTTCGCTATCTTGCTCGTGGCGTGGCGGAGGAAAGCCGTCTCGCCATCCTCCGGGTCCATGCCGGAGCCGTTATCCGCGACGCGGATCAAACTGAGGCCGCCCTCTTCAATCGTCACGTCAATCCGGGTGCCGCCGGCGTCAATCGCGTTCTCGACCAATTCCTTCACAACCGACGAAGGACGCTCGACCACTTCGCCGGCAGCGATCTGGTTGGCGATATGCTCGTCTAGAATGTTTATTTTTCCCATGACCGAGGCTCCTTAACCCTCTATCTCACTTGCTTGTGCTCAGCTTCAGCGTCTGTCCGTTGTCGCTCCACTCTAGCGAAGAGAACGCCTCAGCCGCCTTCGCGGCGCTGACATAGCTTGTTCCTTCGCGAAGCAGCACGTCCCCGTCCGCAGGCGTATACGAGGTTTGGCCGTCCGCTGAAGTAATCTGCACCGAACGGGACGCTTCGTTCCATTCCACCTTGGCGCCAAGGAGGGCGGCCAGAACGCGGGATGGTACGTACGTTTGTCCGTTCTCGCGGACGACTTTGAACGTATCCACCACGTCTAATCCGTTCACGGACATACTGATTCGTTTCAATTCCAGCGTAATCGATTGAAGACCCGCGGTGCGGAGCGCCGTCAGCAGCTCCGGCACTTCTCCGCCTTCCACCTTCACGTCCGGCTCCAAGCCGACGCCGTTCACTTTGCGCAGCTTTGGCGTCAAATACTCCTCGACCGTCACCTTTAAAGCGCCGCCGGATTGAAGCGGAACCACCTCTTGTACACTGCCTTTGCCGTATGTTTTCGTTCCTATCACCGTAATCGCCTTGTAATCCTGCAGCGCCCCCGTCAACACCTCCGAAGCGCTGGCGCTGTTGCCGTTGACGAGAAAATAGACCGGGAACGGCTGCGTCTCGCCGCCCGAGAAGGTCACCGGTTCGTCGGTATTATTGCGGTTTTTCGTATGAATCAGCGTACCTTCCTTGACGAACAGTCTTGCCAGTTGCTGCGCCGTTTCCAGCAGGCCTCCCGGATTGTCGCGCAGATCGACAACCAGGCTCTTCAGCTCGCCGGGGGCCTGCAGCCCATCCAGGAACAACGCCGTCATCTCGTCGGCATCGCTGGAAAAGCTCAATATACGAACGTAGCCCACGCCCTGGAATCGGTTGGCGATCACGACCGGAACTTGAATCCGTTCGCGCTTCACGGTCAATTCCGATGTCGCGCCGTCGCGTACGATTTGCAGCTTCACCTCGGTGCCCGGCTCGCCCATGATTTTGGCCGTCGCCTTGTTCAAAGGAACGCCGACAGCCGATTGCCCGTCAATCCCGACGATCACGTCGCCGATCCGAATGCCCGCCGCTTGCGCAGGCCCCTCGAACACTTGGGCGATGTAGATGCCGTCGGGCTGCTCGCTGACGCGAACGCCGATCCCGACATATTGATTAGCTATGGAGGATTCGAATTCGGTCAATTGCTCCGCCGTAAAGTACTGCGTATAAGGATCGTTCAAAGATTCGACCATCGCCTTGATCGCGGCATCGGACAGCTTCTTGGCGTCCGGCGCGCTGACATGGTTTTGTTCAAGCAAACTCAGTACTTCCTTCGCGCGGTCGGCCGCGCTCAAACTCTCTGCCGCTGCGAGCGCAGGCTGGGTTGCAGGGACTAGTAGAGATAACGCGAGTACGGAGCTGACGGCATGACGCCACAGTTTGCCTTTATGCTTGATGTTCATCGGAATTCCTCTTCTCTTCGGAATGGTTTAGTTGTTCGTCAGCTGCTTCTTCAATTCGTACAAAAAGTTCATCGCCGCCATCGGCGTCATATTCATTAAATCCGCGTGACGCAGCTGCTCGAGCACTTTGTCGGATTTCCCGGTTTTCTTCGCCGATTTATCAGTCTCCAGGGATTCGGCCGGGAACAAGCTCAACTGGATCGCCGGGCCGGCCGCCGCTTCCGGTGCTGCCGGCGCAAGTGCGGTCGGCGCAGACGCCTCCGGACTGGACTCGACGGCCTCTCGGACAAGCTCCGCTTGCGGCTTGCGGGAAACAGCGGTCGCAGCAGCTTCCTTGCCCGCCGTGCTCTCGGCATGCCCTTGCGCCAGCTCGGCGCGAGTCTCGAATGCGTTCAGCAGCTCGTACGAGCGCTCGATGATCGAGTTCGGCAGTCCGGCGATTTGCGCGCAATAGATGCCGTAGCTGGTGTCGGCGGCGCCGCGAATCAGCTTGCGCAGGAACGTCACGTTCTGTCCGCTCTCCTTCACCGCCATACAATAATTGCGTAAATCCCGAAGGCTCTCTTCGAGATGCGCGAGTTCATGGAAGTGGGTGGAGACGAGCGTCTTGCAGCCGATGTTGTCGTGCAGAAACTCGATGACGGCTTGCGCGATCGCCATCCCTTCGCCGGTCGACGTGCCGCGCCCAAGCTCGTCGATGATGACAAGGCTCCGCGAGGTCGCCTTCTCGGTCATGATCTGGATGTCCATCATCTCGACCATGAACGTGCTCTGGCCGCCGATCAAATCGTCCGCCGCCCCGATGCGTGTGAAAATCCGGTCGACGATCGGTACGACCGCCCGCTTCGCCGGCACGAAGCACCCGATCTGCGCCATCAGGCCGATCATCGCCACTTGGCGCATATAGGTGCTCTTCCCGGCCATATTCGGCCCGGTGATCAGCAGCATGCTGCCGCTCTCGCGCGTCAAGGCCGTATCGTTGGCGATGAAGACGCCGTCCTCCAGCACCGCCTCCACGACAGGATGGCGGCCCTCCTCGATCTCCAAGCCGTAAAACTCGCCGATCGTCGGGCGCGTATACCGCTGTGCGGCGCTGACGTGGGCGATCGACTGGTACACGTCGATCGTGGCGATCCGCTCGGCCAGCTGCTGCAGCCTCGACAATTGTCCGACCAGCCGGTCCCGCAGTTCCGTGAACAGGGCGTATTCGAGATCGATCATGCCCTCCTGGGCTTCCAGAATGAGCGCTTCCTTCTCCTTCAGCTCCGGCGTTACGAAGCGTTCCGCATTCGCCAACGTCTGTTTGCGCTCGTAACGGCCTTCCTCCAGCATCGACAAGTTCGATTTGGTCACTTCGATGAAATAACCGAACACTTTGTTAAAGCCGATTTTGAGCGATTTGATACCGGTGCGTTCCCGCTCGAGCCGCTCCAGCTCGGCAAGCCACTGCTTCCCGTTCGTGCTCGCCTCGCGCAGCTGGTCGAGCCGTGCGTTAACGCCCGCGCGGATCATCCCGCCGTCCCGGACGGAAACCGGCGGCTCGTCCTGGATCGTGTCGGCGATCCAGCTCATCAAGTCTTGGCAAGGATCGATGCCTTCCGCCAAAGCTTTCAGCGTCGCCGAACCGCTGCCCTCGCACAACTCACGCAGCCGGGGCACCTGCTCCAGCGACGCCCGCAGCGCAACCAGATCGCGTGCGTTCGCGCTGCCGTAGGCGATCCGGGCGGTCAATCGCTCCAGGTCATACACTTCCTTCAACGATTGCCTCAGATCGTCGCGCAGCATCAACTGGTTATACAAGCGGTCGACCGCTTCCAGCCGCTCTTCGATCAAGCTTGCGTTCATCAGCGGCTTTTCGATCCAGCGCTTCAACAAACGGCCGCCCATCGCGGTCACCGTCTTATCCAGCAGCCAGAGCAGCGACCCCTTCTTCGTCCGGTCCCGAACCGTTTCCACCAGCTCGAGATTTCGCCGGGTAAACGGGTCCATCACCATATATTGGTTCGGCTCATAGATGCGGATATGTTTGATGTGGCTGAGCGAACGTTTTTGCGTCTCCTGCAAGTAGCCCATCAGCACGGACAGCGCTTCTCTCCCGCCGTCCGGCAATGCGGCGAGCTGCTTGTCCGAGAAGTAGGCGGTAATCGGCTGAAGGCCCGCCGCCGCGAGGCTCTCTTCCGACCTGACCGTCATAACGGCCGTCCGCAGCATCGCTCCCGCGCCGCTTTGAATACGCTCCAGCACCTCCGCTGCGCCGAGCAGCTCAGAAGGGTTGTAGACGTTCAGCTCATCCATCAGCCGCTCGAAGGACCCGGTTAACCGGGTGACGTAAAGCTCGCCGGTCGAGATGTCGCAAGCTGCCAATGCAAAGCCTGCCGCGTCCGACTGAACCGCGGCTATGTAGTTGTTGCTCGTCTCGCTGAGCGAGCGGGCGTCCATCACCGTGCCCGGCGTGACGATCCGCACGATTTCCCGGCGCACGACCCCTTTCGCTTCCGCCGGATTCTCCACCTGCTCGCATATCGCGACCTTATACCCTTTCTCTACCAGCCGGGCAATATAGTTTTCTGCGGAATGATAGGGAACGCCGCACATCGGAATGCGTTCCTCCATGCCGCCTTCCCGGCCTGTCAACGTAATTTCCAGCTCGCGCGCAGCTAGTACCGCGTCTTCGAAAAACATTTCATAGAAATCGCCTAAACGAAAAAACAAAAAAGCGTCCTTGACCTCCGCTTTAATGGCAAGGTACTGCTCGATCATTGGCGTATATTTGGCCATACTCCATCCTCCACGCTCTACGCTTTACGGGGAGACGAAAGCGCGCGCACCTGCAGGCTGCAGCCGGACGCCGCGCTTCGCCTCGTAAGTTATCTATGATTATATCATGAAAAGATAGAGAACACCCGTTTCTTACGAGCGCGTCGTTATTTTCCACTTGGGCCTGATGTCTTCCCGTTCGTTCCAGGCCTTCATCTGCAGCATCATGCGCCATAGGGGCAGCAAATACGACTCGTGCTCCGCATACCCCGGCAGCTTCTCCATATCCCGCCACAAGCCGGGAACGAGCGGACGAATGCGCGCCTTGTCGCCGCGGTAGTACGCTTTCACCACCTCCGGTTCGCTCAGCGGCCGCTGCTTGAGCTGCGCGTAATGCTCGGCAATCAGCTTGGCGAGCGCCAGCACGCCTTTGGCGACGGACGGCGACACCATCCAGCTCGGCAGCACGCGATATTCGAAGCCGCCGTGCCGCTGCCGCCGGAAATCGCCGAGAAACCCGTACTGCGGCTTGCGCGCCGCCGTCGTCTCGCCCTCAACCAGCGTCAGCGGAAGGGCCAGGTAATTGTCCAGCGCGCGCAGTAGACGGACATCCAGCTCAACTCCGCTGAAATGAATATGCCCGCCGAGCGGAAAGCCGCGAACCGGCATGCCCCCCGCCACCCACGCGAGCTCCGGGTCGGTGATCCGCTTCGCCGCAAGCTGGAGCGTCCGGTGCAGATGAACGACCAGCTTGCGCACATCGGTGCTCGGCGCCGGACGCAGCTCGGCCAGCGGATATACTTTACGGCGGCTCGGCAGCACGATCGCGTCACAGCCGAACGGGCCGTCCTTGTCGACGAAGGCCGAGGCGAACTTCACTTTCCCTTGCGCATTCAGCAGCAGAAATTCAGGGTCTGCGCCCAGCATCGCCACGGCCGGAGGCTGCGCCTCGAGCTTCCCGATCCGTTCGTCGAAGCGGTTCATCGCGTCCGCGAACAGCTCCGCCAGCCGCGGCGTCAACGCCGGAACCGGTTCTACGCCGCGCACGGCGAGCGTTCCTGCCGGGCGCACCCCGATGCGCACGACGCCGTAGTCCAGTCCGAGCGCATAGATGCTTTTGACGGCTTCGCGTATCGCACGAACCGCATAAAACCCCCGCTGCTCGAGCCCGATCTCGCTGTAAGCCGTCTCCCGGCGGCTTGTCATCGGCTTGCCCGGTCCAGCCCCCGCGCCCGGATCCGCACTCGCGTCCGCCGCCCCACGGCGGCCCGCATAGAACACCCCGCTCGAACGGTGAAACAGCGTCAGCGCCTGCAAATCAAAGACGGGCACCACAAATTCGTGACTCCAGCGGATTTCCTCGCCCTCCGCTTGCGACTCCTCGTCCAAGAAGCAGTCGATGCCGTGCAGGCGGAGCGTATCGGACAGCCGCCGGGGCTGCAGCGCCGCCAATATGCTTTTTACAGGCTGCAGCGCCTCGGGATTGGTTCCTCCTGTATTCGGGTGATAAGCCCCCCAATGAATGATATACGCCGTGTCCTTCCGTTCGGCAGAAAGCCTCGCTCCGTGCGGAATTCGCAAGTTTTCCAGCAGCGGCTGCAGCTCCGGTTCATGGGAATGAAGCAAAAAGGCGGACATCGCGTCCCTCCCTCGCCGTTACGCACGGCTGGCCAGAATGTATTGCGGCGCCGCCTGCCCATTTTGCCGGCGAACGCCTCGGGAAACAAAAAAGAGGGCTGACGCCCTCTGCCGAAATGACTTCTCCCGGCATATACTGTAGCAAGATCAGTTCAATTCGTCGTCGAGCAGATCCGGATCCAAATCTTCAAAACCGCCGTCATCGGTGTCGAAATCCACATGCTTATCGTCGAAATCGTCAATGCCGTTCGGGCTTACCACCACGTAAACCTTCGTCTCTGCGATCATTTCGACCTTATACTCGCGCTCTACGCGGATCAGCACCGCAGATCCGTTGGATGAGATGCTGGCTTCCACGCAGTTTGGCTCCTGCGTGGCGGCAGCCAACACTTCGGCCGTCGATGGCTTATGTTTCTTATCCAGATAATGAAGCGGCACAACCTCAACATAGGAGACCGTTTCTTTCGCAACATCCGTTTTTGTATTCCGGTCATAAGAATACCAGATGTTGATATCGTAAGTACCTACCACCTCCACATTCTCCCCAGACTTCACCGCGTCGTATTGGTTGTTGATAATCCAAGCACCCAAAATACTGGTCGGAGCATGAGGCGGAGTGACCGTGTTGGTTACTTGCGAAAATTTACGTCCTTTGCCGCAGACAGCCTTCGTATAGATCTCTCTGACTTGCAAGTCTTTATCTAATGACATCCTTCTAACCTCCTCCATACAATCATTCATTACATTTGTATGCAGGACATTCGTCTAGTGTGATAACTTTTTTTGCAAATGTCAGAGGAGATTAGCAGGGACAAATGCCCCTTGTATTTAGACGCCTACCGGGCGTTTTTCTTTTTTGGCTACGTTTAAATAAACTTTCAGTTCTTCAACCAATTGAAGCAGCGCCGCCCGAATTTCGAATTCCTCTCTTGTCAGCGGAAGCGCCATGCCTTTGAACGATTGCTCAAGCTCGAACAAGTGCCGCTCGGTCCGGCCGGTATAATGCGGCATCAGGACATCCTCGCTTAAGGTTTCGAACACGGTCGCGAGCAGCTCGCCATGCGGCAGCGTCTGGTACACCCGCGCGACGTGCTCCGTCATTCTGCCGATCGCTTCAAGCTGCCGCTCCCTCATGTAGAAATATACGGTCCACTCCGCCCCTTCGAAAATCAACCGGTTATCGCTTTGCCGACGGGCCGCGTCAACCGCTTTATGCAGCAGCTCCTCGGCTTCGAGAAGCTCACGCCCGCTCCATACGTAGGTATTGTCCCGCAGATGACGGGAAAGCTCGATAAAAATTCGCGAGAACAGCTCTTCTACCTGCTTGCGATACTGGACAAGCTGGGTATGCTCTTTCGGCATATAGACGATATTGATCAGCGTCGCGGTGCCGAGACCGATCACCAGCAGCAGGACCTCGTTCACAATAAGCTCCAGGGTAACCGTCTTGGCCGCAAACACGTGAAACATCACGACCGAGCTGGACACGATGCCGTCCTTCAGCTTCAACCGGCTCAGCAGCGGATATAACGTAAGCACGTACAACCCGATGACCCACACCTGATAACCGAGCGTCCAGAACAAGGCCACGCTGAACAGCAGCGCAAAGACGGATGCCGCAATACGTTGAAGCGATAGCGCAATGCCCCGCTTCTTCGTCACCTCCACGCCCATGATGGCGAGCAATCCGGTTGACAAGGGCGAGCTAAGCCCCAAATATTGAGCGATATAAATCGATAGGATGACGGCAAGTGCCGTTTTGATGACGCGAATTCCCATATTACGGTGTCCACCTTACACAAGAGCCACAAAAGAGCCGCAAAGTCAATTTCCACCATCTTACTCTTTTTCCGGAACGCCGACAACCCGGAGATACCCGCTCAGACCGATCCCCGTCAATCGGCGCATGGAGGAAGCGCGTGAAAGGGCGGGCCGCCTCGCCGGCAGCCCGCCCTTCCTTGCGGTTTCTCCCCATCGCTCCTCACTGGCGCACCAGCTTTCCTTCCAAGTAGGAGACGGCCTGGTACATAAGCGTCGCCGCAATCGCGATGACCACGACACTGCCGATGACAAGCGTGAAATTGAATACCTGAAACCCGTAAATAATCAAATAGCCGAGCCCTTGCTTCGAGACGAGAAACTCTCCGACGATGACCCCGACCCAAGACAAACCGACGTTCACCTTCAGCGTGGACACAATCGTCGGGTACGATGCGGGAAGAATGACCTTCCGGAACACGGTGCTGCGGCTTGCGCCGAACAGCTGTACGACCTTCAACAGCTGCGGATCAACTTCCTTAAAGCTGTTATAGACGACCAAAATCGTGATAATAACGGTGATGGAAAGCGTCGTCGCGACGATGGACAACGCGCCTGGCCCAAGCGCGACAATGAACAGCGGGCCCAGCGCCACCTTAGGCAAGCTGTTCAGCACGACGATGTACGGATCGAGCACCCGCGACAGAAACGGAGAAAACCACAGCAGCGCGGCGATCGCCGTCCCGACCAGCGTACCGAGCACGAAGCCGACGATCGTCTCCCAGACCGTGACCCCGGTGTGCACAAGCAGCGAACCGTCGGCCGTCTTCTCAAGCAGCAGCGTCCCGATGCGGCTCGGCGAACTGAACAACAGCCCGTCGATCCACATCAGCCGGGCCGCTATTTCCCACATCAGCACGAACATCAGCAGCAGAGCGCCTTGCGTCAACCGGACAAATAGCGACTGCCGCTTTTCCCTTCGCAGGAACGTCTCATAAACCCGGGCAGCAAGCAAGTGCATGTCTTCCGCCCGTTCGTTTACCTCATGGCGTTCCATCCGCGCCGCCCCCTTTCCTCTCCACCTGCTCGAACATCGACCACAACCGCCGGAACAGCTCGTGAAAGCCTTCCTTCTCGCGGGCATGAAGCGGCTGCGCCTGACGAATCGGCTCCGGTACCGTCACATCGGCCAGTACACGCCCGGGATTGGGCTGCAGCACGATGATCCGGTCGCTCATCGCGATCGCCTCGGAAATATCATGGGTAACGAGAACGGCCGTTTTCCCCCGCGCCTTCAACGTGGTGACGATCAAATCTTCCAGCTGAAGCTTCGTCTGATAATCGAGCGCCGAGAACGGTTCGTCCAGCAGCAAAATATCTGGCTCCGTCGCCAACGTCCGTACAAGCGCCACACGCTGCCGCATCCCCCCAGACAGTTGATGCGGGAAGGCGTCGGCGAACTCTGCGAGTCCCATTTCCGCCAGAAGCTCCGTCACATATGCCTGCGACGCCTCGTCTTTCCTGCCCAGCAGCTCCAAGCCGAGGCAGACGTTCTCTTTAATGGTCCGCCACGGAAACAAATAATCGTGCTGCAGCATATACCCGACCCGCGGAGTCGGCCGCTTGATCAGCTCGCCCATGATACTCACACTGCCCGAAGTCGGCGTCAGCAAACCGCTGATCAGCGAAAGCAAGGTCGTTTTACCACAGCCGCTCGGTCCGATAATGCTGACGAACTCGCCCGGCTCGATACGGAGATCGATATGCTGCAGCGCGGCAAATGTGCCTTTCCGGTTGACGTACACTTGCGACACGCCGCTTATTTCAATAGAAGACGCCTTTGTCATACGATTCGGTGCCCTCCTTCTTATCATCTTGCAAAGAAAAGGCGAAAGCTGCCGTCCGCACACTTTCGCCGCCCCTTTGGTTACTTCACGGATTGCTTCGCTTTCTCGGCGAACGTATTATCGACTAACTGCCCGTGATCCGCCCGCTGCTTCAGTTCGCCTGCCGCTTCCATCACATCCTGCAGGTTGTTCCATTCCGCCTGGTCGACGATGCCGTCCGTTGCGAATGAACCTTGATCCTTATACCGTTTCACAACATCGCGGACAACCGCTTTGTCCGTATCCGGGAAGAAGGAAATAATCGCGTCGGCAATTTCGTCCGGGGTTGCCTGCTGCACCCAATTTTGCGCCTGCTGCACCGCATTCGCGAATTTCTGCACCGTAGCCGATTGCTTCGTCAAGTAGCTTTTCTTCGTCATGAATACGGTGTACGGCAGCTTGCCGCTTTCCACCCCGAAGGAGGCGATCACGTAGCCTTTGCCCTCCTTCTCGAACACGGTAGCTTGCGGCTCGAATAATTGTACGTAATCGCCGGTACCGGAAGCGAATGCGGCAGGAATGTTAGCAAAGTCGACGTTCTGAATCAGCGTCAAATCCGCATGCGGGTTAATGCCGTGCTTCTTCAGCGTAAACTCTCCCGCCATCTGCGGCATGCCGCCCTTGCGCTGGCCGAGGAACGTTACACCTTTCAGCTTGCTCCAATCAAACGCGCCTTCCAGCGGTTTGCGGGCGACGAGGAACGTGCCGTCCGTCTGGGTCAGCTGCGCGAAGTTAATGACCGGATCGGCGCTGCCCTGCTGATGGACATAGATCGAAGTCTCCGAGCCCACCAGGGCAACATCGATACCGTTCGAGAGCAGCGCGGTCATCGTTTTGTCGCCTCCCGCGGTCGTCGTCAGATCGATCTCCAGCCCCTGCTCCTTGAAAAATCCTTTATTCACCGCCACATATTGCGGTGCATAAAAGATGGAACGCGTCACCTCGCCCACCCGCACCTTAACCGGCCCCTCTTGCGTCTTTGGACCGCACCCGGTCAGCAGCGCCGTACCGGCGAGTACGAGCGTCAACGCCAAAGCCGCGGCCTTCATTCCGGATTTTAATTTCATAAGCAAGTCCCTCCCCTTCTGGTTTCGTATAATTGCAGCATATGCTTCCGCCTAGAGAAGGGTGCAGCGGCCCAACGCAAAAAAAGGAAGCTTCTCCCATTCGGTGAGAAGCTTCCGGTTTATGAACGCTATAGCTTATATATATCGCTGTACTTCGCACGCAAGTATTCCACTAAATAGGAAGGATTTAACTCCTCGCCGGTTACTTGCATGATGATTTCGGATGGCGTCAAGCTTTTGCCGTATTGATAAATTTTATCGGACAGCCACTCCTTGATCGGCAGCAGACGGCCTTCGGCTACAAGCGCGTCCGTTCCGCCAAGCTCGCGATCCAGCGTACGGGCGATTTGCGCCGCATACATGTTGCCCAGCGCGTACGACGGGAAGTAGCAGAATGCCCCGCCGGACCAGTGCACGTCCTGAAGCACGCCTTCACCGTTATGCGACGGAACGACGCCGAGATAGTCCCGGTACTTTTCGTTCCACACCTCCGGCAAATCGGACACGCGCACCGAACCGTCAAACAGCGCCTTCTCGATCTCATACCGCACCATGATGTGCAAGTTATATGTCAGCTCGTCAGCCTCGATCCGAATCAAAGACGGCTTCACCTCGTTCGTGGCGCGGTAGAACGCCTCCGCCTCGACCCTATCGAATTGACCCGGATAGTGCTGCTGCAAATCGCGGTAATACCGGCTCCAGAAGGCGCGGCTGCGGCCGATCGTATTCTCCCAGAAGCGCGACTGCGATTCGTGGATGCCCATGGAAGTACCGGTGCAAAGCGGCGTGCCTACCAGCTCCAGCGAGATGTTCTGCTCATACAACGCATGACCTCCCTCGTGGATGGTGCCGAACAGCGCGCTGTTCACATCGTCCGGCAAGTAACGCGTCGTAATACGGACGTCCCCCGGGTTCAAGCCGGTGGCGAACGGATGAACCGTTTCGTCGAGCCTTCCGGCCGCGAAATCATAGCCCATCTGTTCCAGAATGAACAAGCTGAATTTCTTTTGCTTCTCCTTATCGAACTGCTGCTTCAGGAAGCTCGTATCCGGTCGGTGCGGGGAAGCCTGAATGGCGGACAGCAGCGGCACGACCTGCTCGCGCAGCGCGCCGAACACTTGATCGAGCTTCGCCACGGTCATGCCCGGCTCGTACATGTCGAGCAGCGTGTTGTACTTATGCCCCTCATACCCCCACAGGTCGATAAATTCGTGATTCATCGCTACGATTTTCTCCAGATACGGCTGGAACGAAGCAAAATCGGCCTTATCCTTTGCTTCTTCCCAAGCGGCTTCCGCTTGCGAGGTCAGGACGACGTACTCTTGATATCGTTGCGGCGGTATTTTTTTGCTGCGGTCGAATTCTTTTTTGCATTCGCTTACGATTTTACGATCGGTCCGGCTTAATTGCCCGTGGTTGTCTTCCTGCAAGAAATAGTCGAGGAACGCGCCCATCTCGTCGGAAACCGACATCCGGAACAACTCGCCCGATAACTCTCCCACGACTTCGGAACGCTGAGCGATGCCTTTCTTAGGCGCACCGGTCCGCATATCCCAATAAATGAGGCCGATGGCTTCTTCATAGCTTTTCATTTTTTTCAGATACGATTTGAATAACGCCCACTTGGCATCCCTTTGCTCGTTTCCCACAGGTTTTCCCCTTCCTTATCATGGATTCTATACTCGATCATACTTTTTCTTGAAAAGAGAAGCAAATTCCGGCAAAATAAAGATCACTGCACATCATGAGGAGGCATTATCGATGCACATTACATTTTCCGAACAAGCCGCAGAGGCCGCGATGCAGAAGCTGGGAACGGATCGGCCCGGCCTAATGAAGCTCGCTTATGATAATGAAGGATGCGGTTGTGCCGTCAGTGGCGTGCCGACATTGTGGATTATAGAGAAACCGGAGCCGGGCGACTTTGAAGTGGACGGGCAGCCGTTCCCCTTATGGATGGACCGCAAGCACGAGGTGTTCTTCGAGGAACGCATGACGGTGGATTATACAAGCAAAGACCGCTGCTTCGTGTTGAAAAGCAGCGGCCAAATCTACAATGCATTTATGAAAATCATCGATAAGCGCGCCTGACTCAGCCTTCTTCGATGACGTCGAGCTTTCCGGTTGTCGGGTCGATCACGAGACCGTGAATCGGAATGTCCGGGACGAGCGGGTGATTGCGGATCATTTTCACGCTGCTGCGCACGCTCTCCCTCACGTCGTCGAACCCCCGCAGCCAGCGCTCCAGGTTCATCCCGGAGTACTCGATCGTTTGAATCGTCTCCTCTTTAATACCGTGATTGAGAAATTTTTGTTTGATTTTCTCCGGATTTACATTGCTCATCCCGCAATCGTAATGACCGATGACGAACACTTCTTCGGCTCCCAACTCATAGATGGCGACGATGATGCTGCGCATAATGCCGCCGAACGGCGAGGTGACGATGCCTCCCGCGGCCTTAATGATCTTAACGTCCCCGTTCTTGATGTTCATGCTGGCAGGCAGCAGCTCGAGCAATCGGGTGTCCATACAAGAGAGAATGACGAACTTCTTGTCCGGAAACTTCGACGTGATATAAGGCTCATACTTGCGCTGCTCGACAAAGCTTTGGTTATACTCCAAAATTTGCTTTAATGAATTGTTCATGAACTCTCCTCCTTCTCCACATGCTAGCTCTTCGATGTGTCTATGGTTATCTATCACTATCCCCTTAAGATTTTACCTTATAATGACATCAATCGACAAGTTCAAATGACACTTCCGCCGGAGCGCCGTGAAGCTTTAATTTGACGTTGTTTCTCCCGTTCCTCCACAACGCCGCTTCGATCCCGCATCGTATGTTTATGGAGCAGGAACGTGTCGCCGGCCTCGCTAGACGTCCCCCATCTGTCCGGGTCGGAACAGCTTTGCTTACAGCGTTCTAACAACTGCGTATCCGTTATGGGCAAATTGATATCCGAAAAAGGCGTCCCCCGTTCCAACTCCTGCAGTCTGCCCGCCAGCATCGACTTGAGCGCCGTCCCGTCCAGTCCGAGCGTTTGCACGCTCGTTCGAGCCAGCCGTTCCAACGCCGCGTTGAACATTTTGACGGCGCCGCGCAGATTGCCCCGCCGCTGATGATAGGAAGCGACGGCAATCTGAATAAGCGCCACATACGCCTCGGCCTGCGGATCGTCGGGATGCTCCTTCCAGAACTCCTCCAATACTTCGTGGCATTCGAAATAATCCCGCTCCACATGAAAATGATTTAAATACCGCACATAGGCATCCGCATAATCGTTCATGTTCCTACTGTTCCCCTTTGCTCGACTCGTTATTTTATTTATTTTAACAATTTAAATATAATTGTGAAACCATCAGCCCAGTTGGAACGTATGAATCCCTTGTACGCAAAAACTATACTTGTATGTGGAGGATGTTCTCACCATGTGGAAAAAGCTATCTTTACTCGTTCTGGCAGCTACGATCGCCTTCTCGTTCAGCGCGCCGCAGCACGCCGATGCCAAAGGCTACAAATCGTCGAAGAAAAGCTTCACCCCAAGCAACAATTCAACGAATTCTACAAACCAAACACCGAACAGCGGGGTCAACAATAACGCCCCTGCCGCTACCAAATCGCCGGCAGCGTCTACGACGACTCCGGCTCAGAAACCCGGCTTTTTCAGCGGTGGCTTGATGAAGGGCTTGTTGATCGGCGGTCTGGCCGGCATGTTGTTCGGAGGCTTGTTCGGAGGCTTGGGCGCCCTGGGCAACATTCTCGGCCTGCTGGTGAACGTACTTGCACTGGTCGCTCTGTTCATGGTCATTCGCAAAGTATACGTATACTTCCGCGATCGTAAGAAGATCAACCAAAACCCGCAAAACCCGCGCGGTTATTAATCCGGAATTAAGGAGTAAGGCCGCATGAAATTAATGGAGCAGGACATTATTAACGCGATTTGCTTGAACATCGCCGAACGCAAGCAGCTTCAGCCGACGCAGGTCGAGGTTGAGCTGATGTGGGACGAAGACCTCGGCTTCTCCGCCGAAGTCTTTGCCGAAGGGCGCAGCCAAATCCTGATTGCGGCGAACATGCTGGAGGCCATTGAGCGCTACATGTTTACCCAGCATGGCATGCGGGTGTTCCGCGAACAAATCCGGCTTGAGCTGGAAGAGGAAATCGTGGCGTACGTCGCCTAACCTTATCGCCTATCACGAGCATTACCTGAAAGCTTACCGCGAGGTAAGCTTTTTCTTCATTTATTTTCCTTGCAACTTTCAGGCCTCTTGCCGCGTTTAATAGAGTGGTAGTTTTGTAGACTCGAGCAGAAAGAGGCTGATGCATGTTGAAGCGTAAGACCCTGCTGTCGCTTGCCGCCATAACCTTGTTCTTATCCGTCGCCGGCAACGCCGCGGCAGCCGATAAGACGTCGAAATACCGCGTATATCAAGACACGAAACTCATTTTGGAAACTAGCGATTACAAGACAGCGGAAAATTACGCGCGTTGGTTCGCTGACTCCCATGTCGAAGAAATCGGAACACGCAACTGGCTCTGGGACAATTATCCCCGGTACAAAGTGTACCAGCACGGCTACAGCGCCCCCGATTGGGAATTTGCGACCTTGGACGAAGCCGTCCGCGAAGCGTCCAAGTGGGGCAGCGCAAGCGTGCGCGACCTGCAGTCGGGCGGCTGGGTGTGGAACAATTATCCCCGTTACCGGCTGTATCAAGGCGATAACACGTTGGACGGCTGGACGTTCGTTACGCTTAACGACGCGATTGCCGAAGCGACGAAATGGGCGAACGCACACATTGTCGACCTCAGCACGCATCGTTGGGTGTGGGACAATGTGGCTGCCGCCAAGAAGACAGAGCTTCGCCAAACCGGCGCCAAGACGTATCAGGTGTACCAGGGAAAATACACGACGGATAGCTGGAAGTTCGCTTATTTGGAAGATGCGATCGCCGAATCGCTGCGCTGGAGCAATTCGACGATCGTGAATACGTCCACCGGTAAGGTCGTGTTCTCGAACGTCAAATCGTTCAAGGTCTACCAGAACAACAATTACCTGGACGCATTCTTAAGCGTGGACGATGCGATTGCTTATGCCAAGTGGTATGACCATACCCGGATCGTCAATGAAGAAGCGCCGAAATTGGCGGGAAGCAACCAAACCGTCTGGTCTAATTATCCGTATTATCAAGTTTTCCAAAACAACAACTTGATTGCCGACTTCAACACCATACCAGCGGCGTTGAATTATGCCAAAGGCTACAGCAATGCCTCCATTCGTTTATATGACGGAGGGACCGCCATTTGGGACAACTTGCGCAAGCTTCAATACTGGGGATGGAACGGCACATCCAGCGACGGCACTATCCGCAGCCATGTCAATACGACATCCGGACTTGACGTCGTCTCTCCGACCTATTTTAATCTCGAGGATAGCGCGGGCAATGTGACGGACACGTCCAACAAAGATACGGTTGCCTGGTTGAAGAAACAAGGCTACGCCGTTCACCCGCTCGTTCACAACCAATTCGATCCGAAGCTGACGACGGCCTTCCTCGCCTCCAAGGAAGCGCGGGGCAAGTTTATCGGCACGCTCGTCAATAAAGCGGCCCAGCTCGGCGTCGACGGCTTGAATATCGACTTCGAAAGCCTATCTGGCAGCGACCGCGCCAATTTCACCGCGTTCATGGAAGAGCTCACCGCCGCCGCCCACGCCCGGAACTTGCTCATCTCCGTCGATCTGCCGCGCGGCAGCGCGAAGTGGAATGCGCAAACCGCCTTCGATCACGAGAAGCTGGGAGGCATCGTCGACTACATCATCACGATGACCTACGACCAATACTGGAAAGGCAGTACTGAGCCGGGCTCCGTAGCCGGATTGCCTTGGGTCGAGGAAGGCATCAAAGAATTTTTGTCGTACGGCATTCCTCGCGACAAGCTGATCATGGGCGTGCCATTCTACGTTCGCGAATGGAAAGTCGACAGCGCGGGCAATCTGGAGAGCAACCGCGCCCTGTTGATGAAGGACCTTGAACCGCTCATTCAAGAGAAAAAGGCTACGAAAACGTGGGACGCCCGCTTCCAGCAGTACAGAGTCGAATATATGCAGGACGGGTACAAGAACGTCTTCTGGCTTGAGAACGAAGCGACCATCAAGGCGCGCATCGACCTCGCCAAGAAATACGAGCTGGCCGGTGTAGCGGCCTGGCGTCTCGGCTATGACAACGCCAATGTATGGCAAACGATGATTCAGCAAAAGTAGATAAAAGGCCTGAAGCGTGACAAAGGACCGTTCGGACAAATTGCCGAACGGTCCTTCCGTTTATCCGGTTAGCTCTGACGGATCGTCTCGTCCCTCTTGCCCTTTTACTGATAATCGTGCAAGTTTCCGTTAGTTCAATGCTGTATATAGCCTCCGCCTACTCATCATCGGTTTCAGCTTTGAGATTCAGGTTATCCAGCATGCGGATCTTCGCCAATCGATTCCAGGGATACGTGCAGCAGCTCGCGCAATTCCTCTACGTCCGTCGTCGGCGACTGGCAGGCAAAGTTCTCACACACGTAGGCGGTCGTTCGCCCGCCGATGGCGGTTTTGTCCTGCACCAGCGGAAGCAGGCGCCGCACCTCTTCCCCATCCGCGGCGTCCGGTAACACAATGGTCAGCGTATGGGGCCGGAACCCCCGCCTTACTTCGGCCAGCATCCGCTTGGTGGCCTCGCTGTCCGGGTCGCCTGCGATCACAATTTCACTGGGCGCGGAGGCCGCCAAATCCATGGCGATCAGCAGCATGGCGTGACCGTTCGGATGTTGATTGACGGCGCCTCCGAACGCCTGCAGCTGGCGCTCCGCAATTTGCGACAGCTTCGCATCGTAAGTCAGCTTGGCGAGCTTCAGGAAGTTGGAAGCCGCGACGGCATTGCCGGAAGGCATGGCGCCGTCATAAATTTCTTTATTGCGAATAATCAGCTTCTCGCTGTCGGAGCCGTAGAAGTAAAGTCCGCCCTGTTCATCGTCCCAGAAGAGCTGCAGCATCTGTTCGTTCAAGGCAATCGCTTGCCGCAAATACTCGACCTCGAACGTCGCTTCATACAGCTCGAGCAAGCCCCAAACCATGAACGCATAATCGTCCACATAAGCCGGGAACGCCGCATCTCCATCCCCGGGCTAACACCCGCGCCCGTCCTCCCGGCGCAGCCGCGTCCAAGATAATGAAGTTGGCATTCCCTTCGATGTCGTTCTATGCTCACCGAAACATCGAAAAGATGCCGAAGCTTGCCGCGACCTTGATCAACTCCGACGATGGGCAAGGCAAAAAGATATTTGGTTGACGGTGTTCCCCATCGAACAATCAATCAGCGATTTATGGGAAAAAGATCGTGAATTTGTGAAACAAATCGAAGCAAGCGATGAAGATGAATGATCGGGCAAACAAGCGAACGGTTGCCTTTTCTTTATAGTACCCGTATATTCATAACTTTTTAAGTATTGATTATGTTTTTGGGGTCTGATAGCATCAAGTTATAAGACGTAATCAAAACTCATAATCAAAAATGTGAAGGAGAAATCGCACATGAAATACGGATATGCACGAGTCAGCACATTGGGACAGGCCTTAAAAGTCCAAATCGAAGCGTTGAAAGCGGAGGGTTGCGAAGAAGTTACCGAAGAAAAGTTTACCGGAACGACGACAAGCAGACCGCGATTTGAAGAACTTGTTTCGAAGTTGAAAACCGGAGATACATTGGTCGTTACGAAGCTTGATCGGTTGGCGCGGAACGTTAAGGAAGGAATTGAAATCATTGAATCGTTATTTGAGAAGGGCGTAAAGGTTCACGTGTTGAATGTCGGTCTGCTGGAAAATACGACGATGGGACGGTTCTTCCTTCAGACAATGCTTGCCGTAGCGGAAATGGAACGGAATTTAATCGTCGAACGGACGCAAGAAGGAAAAACGATAGCAAAACAATCGCCCGACTTCCGCGAAGGTCGACCGAAGAAGTTCAATCGGAAGCAGATCGAACACGCATTGTCGTTATTGGAACATAATTCGTATACGCAAGTTGAAGCCATGACGGGAATATCGAAGGCAACATTGACACGTGCAAAGGCGAAAGCGAAATTATCTAAAAGCGAATAAAGGGTTTGATTAGGACACGTCATCAGCCGTTCGCTGCTGACGTTTTTTCATTGATCAAATAGGAAAGGTCGCTTCAAGCCTTCGACCCGCTAAATCGAAAGCTATGAAGCACAAATCAGATACCAAGCACGAAACGTCATGGCATTCGCTATGGCGGTTTTCTTGTTTATGGAGGGTTAAACATGAAATTATTCGGAACCATCAAAGGTATCCAATTGATAAGTGAAAGCAAGGAAGAACACACAACCACCGCGACATTCCGAAGCGGTAACATGACAATAAGAGCACAAGCAAACCGCCCAAGTGAGGCAGCAATCAAACGGGCGGGCGTGTTATTGAATAAGATCGCTGAATCAAACTTGAAAAAGGCATGATGGCAAAGGACGACGGGCATATTCGCTCGTTGTCTTTTTAGCTTATTTGAACAAAACACGAACACAAATTGATTGAATTGGCAACCTCTTATGGTTGGCGATATTCGATCTACAAAGAAATCGGTTCATCAGCTTCAATCGAATACCGCCCCGAAATGGTTCGCTTTACAAGACGTTGAAGCCGATCTTTTCGATGCCGTTTTTGTCATGGATTATGATCGTTTAAGTCGCGGTGATCTTGAAGCTCAAGGCAAGATTCGACGCATCTTGAAGAATTCGGTTACGAAGGTCATTACTCCAACAAAGGTTTATGATTTCAACAACGAAGAAGCCGAATTGATAAATGACATCGAAGGCGTGTTTTCTCGTCGCGAGTACCGCATGATCAGGAGGCGTTTGAATCGTGGCAAGAAGCGCGGAGCAAAGAACGGCAACTGGACAAATGGCAAACCGCCCTTCCCTTACGTTTATAATCCGCTTACGAAAACGCTTATGTTGACCCTGATAAGTTGATTATTTATGAACTAATCAAGAAACGTCACTTCGAAGGAAATCCATGTTACCGCATCGCATGGGAATTGAATCGAATGGGTGTTGAGACCAGGAAAACCGCGCAGGCTTGACAAGCCTATTTCATGGTCAGAAAACGCGGTTCATCGAATCTTGACATCGGAAATTCACTTGGGTTATGTGATTTATGGCAAAACTTCGGGGAGCGGTCACAAGAACAAACGTACCGCACCTTTGATGGAAAAGCCCGAAGAAGAATGGATCAAGGTTCGCGGCAATCATGCCGTTCTTAAAACCGAAGAAGAACACACTGAAATATTGTCCGCGCTTTCCCGACGTAAACTTGTACCGACAAAAGCACGAAAAATGGCTTATCCCCTATCCGGTCTTGTACGTTGTGGGAAATGCGGCTACAATATGGCTTTCACCTTCAAGACATCGAATCAAAAAGTTTCGTTGAAAACGTGCCAACATGCAGATCACGTTGGGAACCGATGCAGGAATAGTGGTGTTAGTGCCGAGGTAATTTATAACGCGCTGAATCACTTCTTGACCGAATACGAAGATCGGTTACGGGGTGAAGAATTGACAAGCGAAGATGAACACGATTTGAAGAATCTCATCGCTTCGAAAGAAAATAAAATTGAACAGCTAAAAAGCGGATTCGATAGAATCACCGATCTTTACATCATGGGCACATTGAACAAGGAGCAAGTCAAGGTAAAGACGGATGAATTGTCAGCACAAATTCAACGCAAGCAAAACGAACTGAAATAATTGGTCGCGACGTTAGGACATAAGGAAGGATTGACAACCGAAGAACGCTTACAACGCATTGAAGAATTCAAGAAGGCTTGGAATGCGGAGAACGCCGAACCCGAACAATTAAACGGATTAGCGCAAAGCATCATCGAACGAATCACATATACACGCGAAGAGTCTAATATCGATATTGATGTCAAATTCATTTAATTTCTAACCGGACAACGTTCGTCGTAGCCCCTCGCATCATAGTATGAATGGGCGAATGTGCAATTGAAAGGAGACAATTAGAAGATGTATTATAATAATCAAATTCTCTTCCACTCTTCAGCCGATATGAATCTAATCGCGGATATTGCCAAAGCAATCAATGGAGAATATAGCGCAATTTTTTGTTATGAACAGTTGGCGAAACTTGCTCCTAATCAAGAAGCAAGAAATCAAATTCTTGAAATTCGAAACGATGAAATCAAGCATTACCAAGCCTTCTCACAAATCTTTGTGTCCTCAACTGGAAGGCAGCCTACACCACAAATCATCGAACAATGTGAAACAGAGTACACAGCAGGTCTTAGAGCATCTTTTAAGGATGAACAAATGACAACGGACTTTTATCTTGATATTGCTGAAAAAACCAATGACCCATACATTAAAGAAACTTTCCGGCGTGCGTCGGCAGACGAACAAAACCACGCTGTTTGGTTTTTGTATTACTTAACGGCAAATCAAATGAGATAATATACTTTTTTCCAACCGAGAGACAATGATACGCATTGTCTCTTTTTTTATATAAACCTTGTTTTGACGCGCTCTAAAGTCAATTGTTCCTTGATCGACACGACATCAATGGCAAGTGGAATTTTATTTCATTAAATAAGAATACCCCATAGATAAGAAGACAGGTTTGTTTTCCTGTTTCGCTTTTTCAAAAGCTTCTTCAGACCAAGGGTACCACTCAACCGAATTGCGCTTACGGTCGAGTACGAAGGTCATACGCCGTGGCGCGTTCGGGAACTTGTCATCGGGGAACGTGCAGGCAAGCGCCCTCCGCTGCCGGAGCATTTGAGCCCCGTTCCAGCAGATACATCAAGACTGCTCACGGTGGCGGAAGAACGAAGTCGAGATCGCAAGGCTGAGCAGATACCCGCCGTGGCCTACCGCCGGGTGAGCAAGGAGGACGGTCATGTTTGAGTCATTCTACGGTCTTGGACGTTCCCCGTTTTCGCGAGACATACCGACGAGCGAGCTCTTTTGAGGAGACGCTCGGCCGTCTCGAGTATGCTGCCCACCGGCAGTGGTTCGCCGTAGTGACCGGTGACTGCGGCACGGGCAAAACGACGACGATTCGCCGGTTCACCGAAGTGCTCGATCCAGCCAAGTACAAGGTGCTCTACTTGTCAGATTCGAAGCTGACCCCGCGGCATTTCTACAAGGGGCTGCTCGAACAGCTCGGCTGCGAATCAAAATTCTACCGTGGCGATGCCAAACGCCAGTTGCATCGTGAGATCGAGCTTATGCGCGGTATTCACCGGCTCTTGCCTGTTGTCGTTGTCGACGAGGCCCATCTGCTCGATCGCGAGATGCTGGAGGAAGTACGCTTTCTGCTCAATTTCAAGATGGATGCGCAGAGTCCCATGGCGCTGATCCTGGTAGGTCAGAGTGTGCTCTGGGATCGCCTGAACCTACAGGCTTATGCGGCTATCCGGCAGCGGATCGACCTGCAATGTAAATTGCCGTATTACGACAGGTCTCAGACCGGCGATTATATTCGCGGTCACATGACGCACGCCGGCGCTGATCACGACATCTTCACCGAAGGAGCGATTGATGACATCTTCCGTTTCTCGAGCGGAGCCGCCAGACTGATCAACAAAGTATGTACACACGCTCTCATCTATGGATCACAAAACAAACATCGCATCATCGACGATCATATGGTCAAGCGAGTCATCCAGGGAGAATTATCGTAATTCTCCCATTCCCCTGTCTCGTGCGGACAACTTGTCCGTCACCAGCAGGACAACTTACGCCGTCAACTGGCGAACATTATGCGTTGGCAGTAACACCCAATTAACAATGGTACGTTATCATCTAAGCCTGTACTTGTTCTTCGTTTTGATTTATCAACCACTCTTCGTCCATTTCTGTGCACAATGTCATGTCTATTTTTAATTGCTAAAAATATTTTTGTTAAATCCTTTGGGAAAGAAACCGCTAAAGTATCATTATACATACCTTTAACCTTATCAATATTATGGTAAATGACATCCATCATAGATTTTGTTACCTTTACACTTAAACTTTCATAATTAATATATATATCTGTCATTTTTAACGTCTCTTTTTTATAGTCATGAAATGTTTCAACAAAATTTCTTATGTACACATCGTTGCTTAATACTGTTTGAATAAATGTATCAGAGTGGTAAGACTCTAATATAGTTATTGTGTTTGCATAGAGCATATTAATTAAATATTCCTTATTGAATACTTGACTATTATCTAAATCATTTATTATTTCAATTATCTTTCTCCTATTTTCATGAAAGTTCGAGTATGCTCCTTTACTATTCAGAATCGCCTCGATAGATGAATAGTTTTCATCATTAGACACAACTAAAATTGTCTTTTTTAGTCTTTGTTCAATCAGTTCTCTTCTATTCAGAGCAAACAATTTAATAGTGTTTTCTCCTTTTATAGTAATGGGAATAAAGTATCCTGTTTCATTAAGTTACACACAATCCTCTCTATCAGTTTCTTATTAAACCTCAATCGAGCCTATGGAATTATTTCCATAGGCTCGATTACTGATTTCGGATATGCAATTTCGACCGGAGCACAAAGAAGCATCATGTTTTGGCATGCCTTTGTTGGTGACGTTGGACTCGTCTAGAGCATTCGTAGTAGCGTTTACAGCAAGTGCGCTTGACTTTCCTTTACGCGACTTGTGATCATCGTCGTCACCATGGGTATCTTCATCTTCGCATGCATCGACTTGTGGTGCAGTTAATGCATCTTCTGTGATTTCCAAGGTTAGCTGTTCATCAGCAAGCCAAGCAACTCAATGAAGTACTGCAAGTAGAGGTTCTCAACGAAATGCTGCACACGTTTCTCGATCCGTGAACCCACAACGCTGCTAAATGATTAAAGAACCGAGTGTAACGCGGATCGACTCTGCTTTTTGACCGCGATCCAAGGCCCTAAAGGATTTGGCATATTTCTCTTCCGCGGCAAGTCCTAAGTAAAATGCAACCAAATCAGGCTATGAATCGACATGACTTAAATGAGGATCCTAATCGTTCAGGTTTATGTCGTGAGATAAAACCTTTCAGATATTCGATGTTTCGGTAATTCGGTTAATCCTCCGCATCCACATTGTGGTAAACTCGCTGTACGTCTTCCAAATCTTCTAACGCATCAATCAACTTTTCGAATTGTGCCTGCGCGTCTTCCGCAAGAGTAACATAATTTTGCGCGAGCATCGTAATCTCAGCAACCGTGAAATCCGTTATTCCGGCATTTTTGAATACTTCTTGCACGGCATGGAACTGATCAGGTTCAGCATAAACAATGGTGGCTTCATCTTCTTCAAAAATGTCACGTACGTCTACATCTGCTTCCATTAATAGCTCAAATACTTCATCTGATGTTTTACCCACTAGACCTATGACTGCCGTTGAATCAAACATATATGATACGGACCCGCTTACACCCATGCTTCCGCCATTTTTATTAAAACAGGAGCGTACGTCCGAAGCAGTACGATTCACGTTATTTGTCAGTGCGTCTACGATGACCATAGAGCCATTGGGGCCAAAACCTTCATAACGAAGCTCTACATAGTTATCTTCTGAGCTTCCTTTTGCTTTTTCAATCGCCCGGTCAATGATTGCTTTCGGTACATTGTACGTTTTTGCCCGTTCGAGTACGAATTTTAGGGCGCCATTAGATTCCGGATTTGGTTCACCTTTCTTAGCAGCAACATAAATTTCAATTCCAAACTTTGCATAAATACGACTCGTGCTTGCGTCTTTTGAGGCTTTTTTTTCCTTAATATTGTTCCACTTACGTCCCATACTTATCCCGCTTTCTTATTGTACTTGAAATTTGGTTAGAGCCATGTTCTTCTGCAGTCTTCAATTTTCTTTACTTTGTTCATTATAAATCTTTAAGCATCACTTGAACAAGTTCCTATCAAGAATTATCAGAATCTCAAAGTACACAAAAGAACTTCTCCTGACATGGAGAAGTTTTTAAGTGACCAAACCAGATATTGAGTACCGCCTTCATAACTGAATGACAGATTTGTCAACCTATCGTTCAGCTGCATTATTTGATTGGACTCTCTTACGAAAAAACATTCGAATCAATTTTGACAATAGTGGATACATCGTGACAATTGATGTCAAGACTAGAAGGGAGCACGCGATGGGCTGGTTGATAAAAATGGTAAGGCTACCATGGGATAGCAGCAAGGACTGCTGCAACGCGTCTTCCAACATGGGGCCGATGACCACGGCAAGAATAAGGGGGGCCGTTGAGAAACCTAATTTTTCCAAAAAGTATCCAACCACTCCTGCGATCATCATAATCCACAAATCGGTAACGGAATTATTAATAGCATAAGCTCCTACGATACACAGTACTAGAATTATGGGCATCAACAGGTTTTTAGGCGTTCGCAGAATATTGATAAATAGGCCTACCAAAGGAAGATTCAGAACCAAAAGCATGATATTCCCAATATACATGCTAGCAATTAAGGGGTAGCAGCTGTTGTCCCTACCAGGAAATCAAAATTATCCTGCTTGTAGCCTAAATTTTTCTGAAGGATGGGCTGGATCGAAAACAGGCCGTCTCCCGCAAACTGTAGATTATAGCCGTCCGGCTTTTGTCTAACAAGGTCCGTCATTGCAGTGATCCCCCCAGCGGCATCCTTGTTTTCGACAACAACGGGCTGATTCAGGTACTTACTCATCAGTTTGGCAGTGGCTCGGGCATTCACATCTGTTGAGCCTCCAGAAGCCAATGGGACGACTAAAGTAATCTCCTTCTCAGGGTATTTCACCTGATTAGTCGCTTGGCATGTAAATTCCTCCCCTAATATGACTTCATTCCCCCTTACGGGTTCCACTAATCTTCTTAAATGCTATTTTATTTTCGTTTAAAGCGCTTCCAATAATTCTCTCTAGAATGACCTTAGGCGAAAGGCACCTCATCAAATGTCTAAAGCCTAACAATGAAAAATCGTGCCAATTGGTCATAACCCTGTCAAGTAGACACGAATAAAAAGACACTTATTCGCTGCGACCGTTTCCCGAAATTCCACCGGGGAACGGTCGTTAGTTTCTTCTCGATCCCCAATAGGATCGGCGGCGGCATCCTCATCGGTCATATTGGCCGGTTTTATTGCCACTCCCCCGTCTTCAGGCAGACATTTGTACTTGGCATAAGCGCCATAACCAATACCGCAAGATGCAAAAACTTGGTCGCCTTTCTCAAATCGTTTTACATCATTGCCTACTGCTTCAACTAGCCCTGCTAGCTCATACCCTCCTACAAAAAGAAAAACCCATGTCTAGTTAGACATGAGTTTTGGATTTTCGGGATAATTTCCGGTTTAAAATTCTTCATATGTGGCAGGATCTTGATTATTAATCCTTCCATCAGAGCGAGTTAATCCTGAAATAATGCTCATTTCTGTTTCATCTAGGGAAAAGTCGAAAATGGATATATTTTCAAGCTGCCGTTCGGGAGATGAAGATTTAGGAATTCCAATGGCTCCAAGTTGATAATGCCAGCGTAAAATTACTTGTGAAATTGACTTGTTATGACGCTCGGCAATCTTTTGAATAGTGTCATTCTGTAAGAGTACACTTGCTCGGGCTAGTGGACTCCATGATTCTGTCTTAATGTTGTTCTCTTCATGCCATTTTCTTTGTTGTGCTTGATTGAAAAATGGATGTAATTCTATTTGGTTTACGCTTGGCTTAACGCCCGTTTCTTTTTCTAAACGCTCAATATGTTCGGGCAAGAAATTACTGACACCAATAGAGCGAATAAGACCCCATTTTTTAGCGTCAATTAATGCTTGCCATGCTTCCACATATTTATCCTGTATAGGGTTAGGCCAATGAATAAGATATAAATCAAAATAATCCAGATTTGCACGGTATAAAGATTCTTGAATGGTAGTAACAGCTTTGTCATACGCTTGGTAGCGACCCGGCAATTTAGATGTAATTCTTAATTCTTCTCTTGGAACGCCAGTGCGTTTAACGGCCTCGCCTACTGTTCCTTCATTTTCATAATTATAAGCAGTATCAATTAGTCGATAGCCTATATCAATTGCACCTACTATAGCATTGACACCTTCATTACCCTTAAGTGTATATGTACCCAAACCTATAACCGGTAAAGTAACTTCATCATTAAGTGTGACCTGTGGAATAGAATTACCCATAACTAATCACTCCTTCCAGTAATACTAGAAAATAGGTTTATTATCGCGCTTTGCAATTTCAAAAGCCTCATCCGACCAAGGGAACCCATCTGCCGGATTGTAAGCATGTTGCAGCAAATACGGTAACGTTGTCTTGGGGCAGCACCTACTTTTTTCTTGGAATTTCTTGTATTTCACATTCAAATATAGCATACCTCAATAGAATGAAAAAAACTATACCGTGTCCGACGCCGCTGGACATCCTTTATTTAATAATCTTTCTCACAATCTTTACCTTTTCTTTATAGGGCGGATATGATAAGTCACTCGCTAGCTTGGACGAGCGTTTTAAAATGGATTTCGGATGTGTGAAGCTTTCATAACTAGCCTTTCCGTGATACACATTCATTCCTGAAGAACCAACTCCACCGAAAGGTAAATAAACATTACCAACGTGAGACATGGTGTCGTTAATACTACCTCCACCAAAAGGAAGCTCTTGAAGGAAGAATTGGACGGCTTGCTCATTTTCAGAGAATAAATAAGCTGCTAATGGTTTGGTTAACTGTCGAATTTCATGAATGGCCTGTGTTATGTCTGTATATTTCATAATCGGTAAGATAGGTCCAAAAATCTCCGATTCCATCACTTTGCTTTCCCAAGTGACACCTTCTAATAAAGTAGGAGCCATGTATAAATCCGAGATATCTTTTTGACCTCCAAATGTAATAAGATGTGCATCTGCTTCTAATACTTGTTCAATCCTTTGAAAATGACGTTCATTAATAATCCGACCAAAATCAGGGCTCTTTTGTGGGTTTTCTCCATAATATTGTTCAATTGTTTTTTTCAGCTTTTCAATGAATTTTTCATAAATGGACGCATGGACGAACAAGTAATCAGGTGCTACACAGGACTGCCCGGCATTGGTGAATTTTCCCCAAATAATTCGTTTCGCTGCGATACCTAAATTTGCTGTTTCGTCAACGATCACAGGGCTTTTACCACCTAACTCCAATGAAATCGGGGTTAAACGCTCGGCCGCCGCGCGCATCACAATTTTGCCAACCTCAATACTGCCTGTGAAAAAGATGTAGTCAAATGGTGCATGAATTAATTGTTGAACGAGTTCTTTTTCACCTTCGACTATTCGTATATACTTTTCTTCAAAGATCTCTTCTACAATTTTTTTAATAATAGCAGTTGTGTGAATCGATAATTCCGATGGTTTAATAATTGCCGTATTTCCGCCAATGATGGCCCCTAATAAAGGTTCAATCACAAGTTGGAAAGGATAATTAAAGGGTCCGATAATTAATACGACCCCGTATGGATCTCGTACAATAAAACTTTTTCCCGGTTGGAACTGCAGGGGTGTCTTTACCTGGATAGGTCTGACCCATTTATCTATATGCTTAATCATATGACTTATACTATTTAAAACCAAACCAACTTCTGTTGCATACGCTTCAAATTCACTTTTTCGCAAATCCTTATATAAGGCGTCAATGATTTCCTTCTCATTTGTTTGAATAGCAGTTTTTAATTTTATTAGCTGTTCTTTGCGAAATTCAATATCTTTTGTAGCGCCGCTATAGAAATATTTTTTTTGTTCTAATATCATTTGTTCAACAGATTGTACGTTCAAAACCATATATTTCCCCCTTGTTCATTTATTGAAAACTAGGCGCTACTTGTTGATTTTTATGTTTTTTTGTATTAGGGTTTTCCGGAATTTTTAGTCCTAAATGACTGCGCAGCGTATCTCCCTCATACTCTTCTCTAAATAGACCTCGTCTTTGTAACTCTGGTATGACATAATCGACAATAAGATTTAAGTCTTCCGGGAAGGTTGGCGGGATAATATTGAATCCGTCTGCCCCCCCTTTAACAAACCACTCTTCTAACTGATCTGCAATTTGTTCAGGTGTTCCTATTACTTCAAAATGTCCACGCGCTGAAGAAATGCGTTCATATATATCACGCAGCGTTTTTAATCCCTCATGTTTGGCAATATCGCAAATAATTTTATAACGAACTCGTGGATTTGTAGGATCCGCATATGTATCATAATCTGGGAATGGATCATCTGGATTAAATCCTCTAAAGTCGATTTGTGTAAATTCGGATAAAAACAGAAGCCCAGCACCTGGCATAATCAATTTATTTAGCTCTTCACGCTTTTGACGTGCCTCTTCTTCAGACTTTGCAACCGTAATATATACCCCCGGCATAATCTTTACGTCATCACGGTCACGATTATATTTAGCTAGACGACCTTTCAGATCTTCATAAAATGCTTGTGCATGCTGCAAGGATTGGCAAGCTGTAAATATAACTTCAGCTGTTCTGGCAGCTAGTTCTTTACCTGCCTCTGATGATCCAGCTTGAATGATTACCGGATGTCCTTGCGGTGGTGCCGGTGCATCTAATAATCCACTTACTTTAAACCATTTACCTTCATGTTTGACGGGATGAACTTTGGATACTTCAATGAATTGACCGGTTTCTTTATTTGCAACAACCGCATCCCCTTCAATGGAGAACCAAAATTTCTTCACTACATCTAGAAATTCTTCTGCGCGTTCATAACGATCAGCATGTGACAAATGTTCTTCTTTTCCATAGACAGTCGCTTCTAAATCGTTGGCAGATGTAACGACATTCCAACCTGCTCGTCCTTTTGATATATGATCCAGAGAACCAAATTTCCTTGCGATATGAAACGGCTCATTGTAAGTCGTTGATGCTGTAACGGTAAGGCCGATTTTTTTCGTAGCACTTGAGACAGCTGCCAAAATCATTAATGGATCTAGTTTTAATTCGGAATACGAATTTTCATGAATGGGACGAGCTACCGAATCGGCAATAAATAACATATCAAATTTACCACGCTCTGCTATTTGTGCAATTTCAATAAAATAATCGATATCATAATTACGATGTGACTGTGATGACGGATGTCTCCAACTTGCTAAATGTTGCCCAGGTAACTGAATGAATAATCCTAAACTCATTTTTTTACTCATTTTTGCTTGCTCCTTTTATCTCTTTATATAGTCAGCTATTTTCCGTTATTCCCTTATTTTCGAGAGGCTTATTTATGGTTTTCTTACCCGTATCCTGTAAGAAAACCAGGATAAGAATAAGGGAAATGATCGGTAAGCTTACAGCTAGGGCAGCCGCATTCCCTAAGCCGAGCGATAGGGCGATTGTTGTAACAACAGTAGGGACTAAAATTTGCCCTAAGCGGCCAACGATGTTATTTGCCCAGGCCATAGCACTCGCACGAATTTCAGTAGGAAAGAGCTCATTGGTCAGCGTTGATCCGACAATGAGGAAAGAGTTCACGAAACCAGCTGAGATAATGCTACAGATGAGCACAGCGTAAAAATTATGAAGGGTGAACATTAAAACACTACATATACATCCAACGATGATAATGATCGTCGCGGCACGCTTGCGTCCGATACGATCCATCAGCTTGCCATTCAAAGCAATGACAAGCATTGCCGTAATGGTTTGAGTCAATAAGCCGATGCTCACCATGTTTGGGGTCCAGTTCAATTCGTTTACAACCCTTAAGGTAAAGAAATTTAAAGTACCTTTGATTCCGAAATAGAGAAATACCCATACGATGGACATGACCACCGTGTATTTGATATAAGGGCTTTTCCAAGGTCCGAAAAAGTCTCCTTTCGGGAGCTTTTTACCAAGTTTCTTCTCCTCTTGCAATTGCAGGAAAGCCTCTGTTTCAGGCAGTCTCTTTCTAAGCAGGAATACAGGAATCATCGGAAATGCTCCAACAATGTAAAGTACTCGCCAACTTAGCCCAAGCTTCGTTATGATGGGAAGCAGGATTCCAATCAACAAAGCACCAAAAACCGCTGTAAGCTGGAATCGTCCAACAGCACTTCCTCGATGTTCTGTTGAAAACTCCTCACAGAGAATGACATACCCGACAGACCAGCAACCGATTAAGAAAATACGTGCAACAAACTGCAGGAAAATAAAAACCTCAATATTAGGTGCGAAAGCTGTGACTAGACTACAAATTGAATACATATAAACACTAGATAAAAAAACCTGGCGACGTCCGATCGTGTCTGCCATTCGAGATACGAAGAATGCAACCATCGTTCCAACGGCAATGATGGAAAGGGCATACCCGGACATCTGTGTCGTTATTCCAAAATCTTTCATTATATACGGCAGAGCTATATTAATTACCGCATCATCGAAGCCTTCAAAAAAAGCTCCCAATATGAGAATGGGCCACA